>CALCNY010000126.1 GCA_937897585.1 uncultured Chitinophagaceae bacterium
TCCTCTACTTCTTTTGTTACAGTACCACCATGAGTACAATGTTTAATTAAATCTTCTTGAAAAGGAATCTTATGGTCCTCAAGTGCTTTGCGATAACCAGCCATTCTTTTTTGAGTAATGAAAAGTTGTTCTGCACTGGTGATATGTGCAATGTTTTTAAAGCCGTTTTTAATCAGGTGAGTAGTGGCATCATAAGCCCCTTTGAAATTATCACAAACAACTTTGTAAGTATCTATCTCTTCTACAATTCTATCGAAAAAAACGATTGGTAAACCTCGGTCGTGCAATTTCTTTAAGTGGTCATAATTTTCCGTTTCAACTGAAACAGAAATCAACAAGCCGTCAACAGAACGATAAGCCATGTGCTCCACATTAATCACTTCGCGATCGTAAGATTCATGACTTTGGGTGATGATTACATTATATCCACTACTATATGCTATAGACTCCATGCCATCAATAGCTTGCGAAAAGAAATTATTTGAAAACTCCGGAACAACGATGCCAATGGTATGACTTCTTCTTTCTTTTAAACTTAAGGCGATAGGGTTTGGTCTGTAATTGATTTTTTTTGCGTATTCTAAAACCAGTTTTTTGGTTTCATCGCTAATTTCATAACTGTCTCTAAGTGCACGACTTACAGTGGATTTTGAGAGGTTTAGCTTCAGGGCAATATCCTTAATAGTAACTGATTCGAATTTCATTTTTATAACTAGTATTCTATTGTAAATGTAAGAATAATTAATCAAAGAATTGTAATTGCTGACTTTGGTATCGATTGCGTAAATAAAAACCAATAACAAATTAGATTGCTGTCTTTTTTCTGTGTAAAATTGTTCATTATTGTGCTTCGCTTTTTATAAATAATTAGTACAAATTAAGCGGGTTATCAATACAAATTCAATCTAATAACTAAAAGTTACGCAAAGAAAATTTTAACATGAATCTGCTATAAAGATTTTCATATCAGATGATTATAGCTTTTACATGTTCAAAAACAAACTTGATTTACACATGAAAAAATTAATCTCTCTTTTATCATTACTGGTAATTAGTACATTCTGTTTTGCCCAAAACAGAGTTCTTTCGGGTAAAGTTGTTGACTCAACAGGTAGCCCATTGCAATCAGTAACAATTGTAGTTTCAGCAAAAAATTTCAAGAAAACGATTCAGTCTGATAAGAATGGTAGTTTCTCATTAAAAACCGATGTTGTTGGTAAACTAACTTTGAATTTTTCGGCAGTAGGATATAAGTCTTATTCAACAACTTCAGAGAATGAGGCTCCGGTTAATGTTACCCTTAAGAAAGAAATTTCAGTGATGGATGAAGTGGTAATCAATGTGGGTTATGGTACATTAAAAAAGAAAGAATTATCAAGTTCTGTCTCATCAATTACGGCTAAAGATTTAAAAGATGTTCCTGTAAACTCTGCTGCTGAAGCATTGAATGGAAGATTGGCCGGTGTTACTGCTACAACATCAGAAGGTTCTCCTGATGCTGATATTAAAGTTAAAGTAAGAGGTGGGATGTCAATCACAAATGACAACTCTCCATTGTATATCATCGATGGTGTGCAAGTTGAAAATGGTTTGTCTACTTTATCTCCTCAGGATATACAATCCATTGATGTGCTAAAAGATGCTGCTGCAACGGCTATCTACGGAGCAAGAGGTGCTAATGGTGTTATCGTGATTTCTACCAAATCGGGAAAAGTAGGCAAATTAAAATTGAGTTATAGTGGTTTTGTTGGTGTGAAAAAACTAACCAATACTTTAGATGTATTGGATCCTTATGAATATGTGTTATACCAATCAGAAAGATCAAGAGGCAGTGTATCAGATAGCACTAATTTCCTCGGTAATTTTGGTAGTACCTGGGATACTTTGGCAAATTATAAAAATGCAAATCCAATAAACTGGCAAAAGCAAATTATGGGTAATACCGGTATTCAAAATACACATTCAATTTCAGGAAGTGGTGGCACTAAGCAATTGACTTACAATTTTGGTTATACTTACAATGGAGAAAAAGCTATTGTTATCAACTCAAGATATGTTCGTCATTTAGCAAATGCAAAAGTAGATTACAAGTTAAATAAGAAAATGAAATTGGGCGGTGTTGTTCGTTATACTAACCAAAATGTGTATGGTTCAGGTGTTTCTGATACAAAAGGTTCGGCTTACAACCGTTTGAGGAATTCAGTAAAATATAGACCTTACCTTTCCAGTGGACAAAATATTGATGAGCAAGATCCTCTAGCTGATCAACAAGTGGGTAATGGTTTGAGCTTGACAAACCCAATACTTTTGAATGATGCAGAATACAGAAGAAAATACACCAATACTTTAAACTTGACAGCGAATTTCTCTTACACCATCAAGAAGAATTTTGTTTTTAAATCAACATTTGGATATGAAGATAAAAGATTCATGGATTTCCAATTTAGTGATTCAATAACTGCTTTTTCTGTGATTCAGGGGTCAAGAAAACCAATTGCAAGTATTGACTCTCAACTTACAAACACCATTACCAATTCAAACGTTTTTACTTATAATTTGAAAGGTGTAAAAAATAAACATGATTTTGACTTTTTACTAGGTGAAGAAACCTACGATTTAAAAACTAAGAATCAATCTAGCTTATTTGGATTATATCCAAATTTCATTTCTCCTTATTACGCTTATAATCATACGGATACTGCTACTGCCTTTACAGGTTATCCTAAGCCCGTTTTAAAATCCAGATACACCAGTCTTTCATTTTTCAGCAGAATCAATTATTCTTACAAGAAAAAAATTATTGCTTCTTTCAACGTAAGAGCAGACGGTGCTTCTAAATTCGCGCCAGGAAAAAGATGGGGTATTTTCCCTGCAGGTTCTGTTGCCTGGAGACTTAAAGAAGAGAAATTCTTAAGCAAGGTGAATTTCATCAATGATTTGAAAATTCGTGGTGGTTTCGGTTTGGTTGGTAATAACCGTATCGGCAACTATCTTTATCTGAACACATTTTTCAATGACAACCAATATTTTTATGGGTTGAATAACCAGCCAGTTTATGCATATTATCCTTCTGCGCTTCCTAACCAAAATTTAAAATGGGAATCTACCATAAATAGAAACTTAGGTTTGGATGTGACACTTTATAAAAACAGATTTGATTTAAGTGTTGATGTTTACAACAACAGTTCTAAAGATTTATTATTGTATGTTCCTATCGCATCTACATACGGTTACAACTCTCAATACCAAAATATTGGTAAGACAAGTAACAAAGGTTTGGAAATTCAATTGAGTGCTGTGGTAATGAAGAAAAAACACAACTTCAATTGGAATGCTTCATACAACATGTCTTTCAATCAAAACAAAGTTGTTGAATTGGGCGTGAATCAAACTAGCTTTTTCCCTGCAGCTAGCTGGGGCGTTTCAGGCCAGCCAACAGATTATATAGTTAGAATTGGTGATCCTGTAGGTTCAATGTACGGATTGGTTACAGATGGTTTTTACACAGTAAATGATTTCAATTACAACAATGGTGTGTATACCTTAAAACCAGGTGTTGTCAACAATTCAAGCATCATTGGTACCATTCAACCGGGTTCAATCAAATTCAAAGATTTGAATGGTGATTCATTAGTAGATCTTAGTCATGATAGAACCATTATCGGAAATCCTACACCTAAATTTACAGGAGGTTTGACTCAAACATTTACCTACAAACAATGGGACATGAGTGTTTTCTTGAACTTTTCTTATGGGAATGATATTTATAATGCCAATAAAATTGAATTTTCAAATGGATACACACCCAACTCTAATTTGTTGGCAGTGATGAAAGACAGATGGAGAACAATCACACCTGATGGACAAACAGCACAGTGGGTGAGTGGTAATACAGTGTACGGTATTGCGCCTGATCAATTGCAAGCATTGAATCAAAATGCAACAATCTGGTCGCCACTCAGAGGTTCTGGTGCTTTTTATCCTCATTCATGGGCAATCGAAGATGGTTCTTTCTTAAGAGTTAATAATATTACACTTGGATACACCCTTCCTGTAAAAAGTTTAGTGAAATATAAAATGTCGAAATTGCGCTTCTATGTAACAACAAATAACCTTTATGTATTTACAAAGTATTCAGGATTTGATCCTGAGGTTAGTGTGAAGAGCAGCCAGTTGACACCAAATCTCGACTATTCTGCTTATCCGAAAAGTCGCAGTTTTATTTTTGGAATTAACGCAACATTTTAATCAACAATTACATCATTTTTCATTTAATATAACATGAAGACAATTAAAATAAATTCAGCACTTTTAATGACATTGATAGGAGTAGTAATGTTATTTTCCGGCTGTAAAAAATTCCTCGACCAACAGCCAATTACAGAGCTTGGTCCTACAATGGTTTTTAGTGATGTACCTAATACACAAAAAGCGCTAGCTGGTGTATACAGCCGTTTAACGGGCGACCAAGGATATGGTATCAGATTGAGTTTGTATTATACTGTTGATAACGATGAAACCATGGGACCATCAGGTGGTGGTGATAATGATAGAAGAGACATGGCTCGTTATTTATTAACTCCGGGTAATGCCCAGTTGAATCGTCCATTCCAGCAACTTTTTCAAGGAATTGAGTATGCCAACATATGTATAGCAAATATTCCAAAATCTGAAGTGTTTAAAAATGGCTCAGATCAACAAAAAGCACAAATGAAAAGAATGTTGGGCGAGGCACTCACTTTAAGAGCACAATACTATTTCGAAGCCATTAGAATTTGGGGTGATTTACCTGCTCATTTTAATGAGGCTAGTGTTCAGGCAACTGCAGATCCTTTTCCAAAACAAATGGATAGAGATAGCTTATATGATATTTTGCTGAATGACCTAGCTAATGCATCACAGTTGGTTCCTTGGAAAAATGAATTGGCTGCCATTGGAGATCAGACTGATGAAAGAATTACCAAAGGAACAGTAAAAGCATTAAGAGCAAGAATTGCACTTTTCAGAGGAGGATATTCTTTAAGAAAAGATGGAGTTATGAGAAGAGGTTCAAATTATCAACAATATTATCAAATTGCCAAAGACGAATGTAATGACATTATTCAATCTGGTCAGCACAATCTGAATCCTAGTTACAAATCATTATGGAAAAATCAGGTTTGTGGACATGCCGTTGCAGATCCTGATGGAGAATTGATGTTTCAGGCCAGTTCAATCGGCAATACTGGTGCAGAAGATTCCAAACTCGGATATTATAATGGTCCAACAATGAATGGCTATGGTAATAAGAGCATTAATGTTTTGCCTACTTATTTTTACTTGTTTGATTCCATGGATTTGAGAAGAGATGTAGCCATTGCACCATATAATGTCGGAACTGATGGTGTTACAAAAACTTGTGTTGGCGGTACCAGCTTGAACGATGGTAAATTTAGAAGAGACTGGATTACTGGTCCATCATACGGACCTACCAATGCAATTCAGTATTTTAGTTTGAAGTGGCAAATCATCAGATACGCTGATGTATTGTTAATGTATGCCGAAGCAGAAAACGAATTGAACGGCCCAACTGCATCAGCATATCAAGCATTGAATCAGGTAAGAAGAAGAGGCTATGGTGTTCCTGTAAACACTCCAAATGATATGGCTGATATTCCTGCCGGTCTTTCTCAAACAGATTTTTTCAAGGTAATTGTGAGAGAACGTTCTTTGGAATTGGGTGGAGAAGGGGTAAGGAAATTTGATTTGATCAGATGGAATTTGTTGAACACCGCCATTACAGAAAACAGAAACAACATGGTAAATATGTCGCAATCATTGGAAATGACCAATCCAACTTATATGGCTGCTTTTCCTGATTATTGTATTTCAACAACTTTACCTACAAGTATGTTTTTCTATACAGGTACAACAGGCGATGGTCTTGATATGTGGAGTAATTCATTCTACTATCCTGGCTACTCAAGTACACCTCCCGGAACTACCAAA
Organism: uncultured Chitinophagaceae bacterium; assembly: GCA_937897585.1. Taxonomy (GTDB): domain Bacteria; phylum Bacteroidota; class Bacteroidia; order Chitinophagales; family Chitinophagaceae; genus Ferruginibacter. The sequence goes on from CALCNY010000126.1 coordinate 5,989, forward strand.
ATAACCTGGGTATCAACTTCTGTAAATACAACTTTGGTATCACGCTATGCATCTGGTTTTACAACTGGTAAGTCTGAATTATTCCCATTCCCTCAACCAGCAATTGATGCTAATTATAATTTGAAACAAAATTTCGGATATTAATAAAATTAAAAAATATGAAAAAAACTATCGTAATGTTAATGGCTTCTGTATTGGTATCAACCTTTTCATTTGCCCAAACAGCTGATACAACTCACAAAGTTGAATTATCAAAAGAAGAGAAAGCCGCTTTAAAAGCAAAAAGTGAAGCTGAAGTTATGCAGGCATATAAAGATGCAGGTTTAACAGACGCACAAATCGCTGCATGTAAAGAAGTTGTTGCCAGTGCCAACCAAAAAAGTAATGAACTGAAAAAACAAACCTCTCTTACCGATCAGGAAAAAGCTGCTGCAAAAAAAATAATCAGCGATGAGAAAAATGCAAAGATGAAAGAAATAATGGGAGAGGAAGGTTATCGCAAATATAATGCGACAAGAAAAAGCCAAAAGGCAAATGCAACCGCTACTCCTCAGTAATATTTTTATTTGATTTCAAAAGCATCCTATAAAACGGGTGCTTTTTTATTTTACAAGTATTCATTTTTTTAATTTTGATTTTTTAATTTTTATTTATTTTATGTTCCCATCTTTTACTTTCTTAAAGTTTAAAAATCTTTTTTTAGGATTTATTGCATTGATTACAATCTTATTTTCAGAAACTGTAATGGCTCAGTATGACTTGGTGGTTGCTCAAGATGGAACCGGTAATTACAGTACAGTTCAGGCTGCTGTAAATGCAGCGCCAGCAGGTCGTACAACACCGTATGTTATTTATATTAAAAATGGAACTTACAATGAAAAGATAACCATTCCTGCCACTAAGCCATTTATAAAATTAGTTGGAGAAAATGTGGCTCATGTAGTGCTTACCTACAATGATTATGCAGCAAAATTGACTTCTTGTACCAATACAGTTGGTACGCAAAATTCGGCTTCTTTTTCTGTGAATGCGAATGATTTTTCTGCGGTGAACATAACGTTTATCAATAGTTATGGGGATGGTTCGCAAGCTGTAGCTTTACTTGTTAATGCAGATCGTGCAATATTTCTGAATTGCAGATTTATGGCCAATCAAGATACCATTTATTTGAAAGGCTCTGGTGCGCCAAGGAATTATTTTAAGAATTGTTACATCGATGGTAATGTTGATTTTATTTTTGGTAGTGCTATTGCATTGTTTGACTCTTGTGTGATTTATGCAAAATCAAGAACAACAGCTGGTACATCTTATATCACTGCGCCAAACACACCTAACGGTCAGGCATATGGGTTTGTATTCAGAGATGCTCGTTTGCCGAAAAATACCGGATCAACACTATATTATTTAAGCCGTCCTTGGCCTAGTCCTGATGTGGCAAGCACCAGACAAAAAGCAGTTTACCTCAGCAGCAAAATGTCTACCCACATCAAGCCCGAAGGGTGGAGTGTTTGGGATGCCAATACAGTAACTTCAAATGTTTATTATGGTGAGTATAATAGTCAATATTTTAATGGAACTCCATTTGATATTTCACAACGTGTAAGCTGGAGTTATCAATTGAATACTGCAGATTCTTCTACTTATACAACGTCTAATATTTTTGGAACATGGAATCCATGTACAACTGTGCCTGAATTGTGCGGAGTTCAGAATACAAGCCTTGCTGTTTCGAATTTTAAAGGCGTGAAAGGAGCGACTTCATCACAATTCTCATGGAACGCAACATGGCCTGTTAACGGTGTCGTATACACGCTATATAAAAGTTTAGACAATCTTACTTTCTCACCTGTATATTCATATACTGAGCCAACAGACTCTGCAATTAATTTCAGTTATAATGATCCAGCTTTGCCTGCTTCAGGTTCAGCATGGTATTATTATGTGAGTGCTGCTCATGCAGGTTATGCTACCGAATTTACAGACACAGTTGTGATTTCAAATAAAGCTGATTTGGTTGTAAATGCATCTGCAACATTAAATTATTGTGGTTTTAGTCAATTGCTGGGTGCTCCTTCAGCAACACAAACATTTACTATTACTGGAACCAACCTGAATGGAGATGTTACTATCACACCTCCATCTCCCTATGAAGTGTCTGTTGATAATACAAATTGGTTTAGTAACTCAAGTCCTCTTATTGTTACACCTACCGCAGGAAACTTAAGTGTAACAAACATTTATATCCGTTTGAATTCAACTGTTGTTGGATTATTTAATGGGAATGTAATTGTATCAACAACAGGGGTCAACAATTTTAGCTTTGCAGTTTCAGGTGTTACATTTGCTGGTTCTACTTCGTTCCCATTGCAACAATGGCCACTCACTCAAAATAATATTGATAGTATAGGAGTAAGATCTCCTGCAGTAACAGCAAGTACTTCATCGTTGTCAAGATTATATACATCAGATGGTACTCAACCTACAGCAGGCCCTATACCTGCTTATTCAAGTCAATATGGACAAGCATTAGGAGCTAATACAGCAGGTAACAACTGGTCGAATGTTGGTGGTACATTGAATAGAAATTATTATGAGCAGTTCACCGTTACAGCAGCTACAGGTTCTCAAATAAGAGTAGATTCAATAACTTTTGTGAGTGATTTTTACAACACGATTAGCGGAATTAAAATGGGATTGGTATATTCTAAAAATGGGTTTACATCGCCTGCTGATTCTACAGAATTTTCAAGTGGAGTAGGGCCAGGTGGTGTAAGTTTAACTTTGGCTACAAGTGGCACTTTTACCAAATCGTTTACGGTACAACGTAATGATGCCGGCCCAATAAATAAATATGCAATTTCTTTGAATGGGGTTGACGGTGTAACTCTTAATCCGGGAGAAACAATCACTATAAGATTATATTGGGCATGTGGAAGTACGGGCACGCCGAGGTTTGCTTTTCTGAAAGATGTAATAGCCAAAGGCGTTGTATTGAACCCGACACCATTGAAACTTACCTCATTTGAAGTGCAACAAAAAAAAGATCGAAACAATTTAATTTGGACTACAATCAATGAACAAGATGTAAGACAAATTGAAGTTCAGAAAAGCAAAGATCAATTTAATTATGAAACGATTTCAACCGTTGCGCCAAAATTAACCAACCTTAATAATTACAGTTTTGCAGACATAAATCCATTGCCATTACAATATTATCGTTTGAAATTTATCGATTGGAATGGAGTTTATTTTTACAGCCCAGTTCGGATGATAAAAAACAATTTCAATGCTTTACGTTTGTATCCCAATCCAGTTGTAGATCAATTGTCTATTGAGCATGATGCAGCGAATTCTAATTCGAAAATCAGCATTTATGGCGTTGCAGGTGATTTGATTTTAACTGCCCCAGTTTCTTTAGGAAATAAAGAAACAATATTGTCGCTTTCAAATTTTCCAAGTGGAACCTATTTTGCTGTTTACTTCGATGGACAGGCATCTCATTCTTATAAGTTTGTAAAGAAATAACAATAAAGATTATTTCAGAAGTCAACATTTTAAATCAAAAAAAAAATCATTTTTTCTTTAAAATGTTGACTTCTGGCTTTATAATTTGTTCTATTGACATCGATTGCGTAGATTAATTATTTACACAATTAAGCCTTATAAACCTATAATTGTAACTTTAGCCCCATTTTAAAAAGGGATAATTAATTATATGAACATTTCATTCAGACTACTATTTAGCTTAGTCATCATCTGCATTTTTAGTTTAACAAGCACTACACAAGCGCAACTTTTGGCATTTCCCGGTGCGGAAGGCGCAGGTAAATTTGTTTCAGGAGGAAGAGGTAACACATCCACTACTCCAAAAATTTTCGAAGTAACTTCATTAGTGGATAATGCTACTGCAGGTTCTACACCCGGAACATTGAGATATGCAGTTACCAATAACAGTCCTTCTGCACCCTATCGTATTATAGTATTTAGAGTTTCAGGAATCATTCATTTATATGCACAATTGAATTTAACCAGAGCTAATACAACCATAGCAGGTCAAACTGCACCTGGTGGAGGTATCGTAATCTCTGACTATCCTGTATACATAAGCAATAACAACATCATCATCAGATATGTAAGATTCAGATTGGGAGATAAGAATCAGGCGGCTAGTCTTGGAAACGATGACGCATTTGGAGATAATGGAAGTCCTCGTCAGAAAATAATGGTTGACCATTGTACCATGAGCTGGAGCAATGATGAGGTGACTTCTATTTACGATGGAGATAGTTTGTCTATTCAATGGTGTATGATGAGTGAGCCACTGGATTATTCATATCACGATGAAGGGTCAGGTATTCAGCAACATGCTTATGGTGGCATACAAGGTGGTAAGCATGCATCAATGCATCATAATATTTACGCCCATTGTAGAGGAAGAATGCCGAGATTTAATGGCATCAGAACTGGATATCCTGATACTGCAGATTTTAGAAACAATATTATATACAACTGGGCTGATTATACCACAAATGGTGGTGAAGGCGGAAGTTACAATGTAGTTAACAATTACTATAAATACGGACCCAATACTCCTTCCACGGTAACTAGCGGTGTAAACAGAAGGAGCATGTTAATTCAACCTTACAAACAAGCTTCACCGGCTATCCCTTATGGAAGATATTATTTAAATGGCAATTATTGTTTTAATAGCACAGCTGTTACTGCTCGTAACTGGCTCGGGGCTTCATTTAGTGGCGGATCATTTACAGATTCGGTTGCTTCAAAAGCATTGGTTCCTTTTAATTGTGTTGACATCAATACTCAATCAGCTACAGATGCATATCAAGCCGTATTGAAAAGTGCTGGTTGTATTTTGCCTTACAGAGATACATTGGATGAGCGTATTGTAAGTAATGTTATTAATGGAACAGGTAGACTAATTGATTGTCAGGGTGGTTTTCCTCATGGAACAGCTTATGCAGCTACTGTAAATGCTTGGCCATATTTGCCTACAGGTTATACCCCTACAGATACTGATCATGATGGTATGCCTGACATATGGGAAACACAAAGAGGTTTGAATCCAAATTTAGCAACAGACTTAAATCTCTATACTTCGAATACTGGTTACAGTAATGTTGAAACTTATTTGAATGGAGATACTATAACGGCACCGGGTATCCTAAATACTTGTGTAACTGGTAAGTCTATTTATACAAACAACTCCGGAGCATGGGTTAATTTGAAAGATACCGCTTATGGTGATTATAATTCCAGTTTGTATCAAGTGTCTACAGATACCAATAACTTAATAGCTTCAGTTTATAGCAATGCCAATTTTGGAAATTTATCTGTCTCTTATTATACAACAGGAACGATCAGAACAAATGCTTCGGGCAAACCATTTTTAAACAGAAACATAACTATAACTTCAAGTGCAACAACTCCTTTCACATCTGCGATTTCGATGAGAATTTACATCAGCAAAAAAGAATATGATGATTTGAGAGCTGCAGATGCTACTATTTTAAGCCCTGCAGATTTGAGAGTAGTTCGTTCAAATAACACTTCATGTATTTCAACTTTGCCTTCGTCTGTTTCTGTTTACCAACCCACTGCAACAGGTGTATTTGGAAGTTATAGAAATGGTTATTTCATTGATTTTCAAACCAGCGATTTTGGTACATTTTATATCGCAGGCTATAATGCTGTTCTTCCTGTAAGTCTGATTGATTTCAACGCAACAGCCAATAAGGGTAAAGTAGTAACTAACTGGATTTGTAATCAAGAAAATCAGATTAATAATTACGAAGTAGAAAAGAGTTCCAATGCTATAGATTTTATTGCTGTAGGAAAAGTATCTGCAATTAACGTTTCAACTACCCACTCTTATACCCTTACTGACAACAATCCATATGTTGGAAAATCTTTTTATCGTTTAAGGATTAATGATATTTCTGGTCATTTCCAATACAGCGATATTCAGCCTGTTTACATTAGTCAATCAGGGGTAATTTCGGTTTATCCAAATCCTGCTAATGATTTGATTCATGTGAAATACAATGGTGTTTTAAATGAAAATGCTGCATTGAGAATTATTAATACACAAGGCCAGGAATGTATCTATAAGAAAATCACTACTGGAATTTCAACAATAAATGTAGATGTCAGAAAGCTTAATTCCGGCGTTTACATCGTTGAATTTATTAATGGTATTGAAGTTTCCAGGACAAAATTTACGAAGGAAAAATAATTTAGAATCGTCACTTTTTTTTCTAAATTAATTGGAGGCAGTAAATGTATGATTGAAGAGATTTAAAAAAATCTCTATACTGAATGCTTAAATTGTCTTCAGTTTTCCTATTTTTACACTCCTTAAATCCTTTCCCTTAGAGATCAATTTATCCTATTATCCCTATTTATCTCAAAATCATTAAAAAAATTACATGCAAAAAATTTTTACATCTTTCTTTTTGACATTGTTGACTGGCCTAATTCTGACAACAAATGTAAGTGCTCAAACTGTTTATGCATCTCTAGCTTCAGGTAATTGGAGTGATGCTACTACTTGGGAAACCTATTCTACTTTTACTGCTGCATTAGCTGCAACACCAGGTTCTGGAACTGCAGCAACTACGGTTCCTAGTGGAACTCATAATGTGGTTATTCGTTCTGGTCACACCATTTCTATGAATGGAGCCAATCGTAGTTGTAAAGGAATTATCATCAATGCTGGTGGTAAATTATGGGCAAACGAAAGCACAGACAGAAGATTACAAATCGGTTCTGGTGGTACAGGATTTTCTTATCCATTAGTAGACACTGTTCAAGTTGATGGTATAGTTGGTGGACCTGGAGATGGTTGTTATTTTGAAATTGGAACCAATGCACAACAAGTAAAAATTTGGGGTACAGGCTCGATTGATATTTCAAGATTCAGATGTCCAGGTGGAATCGGTTCTACCGGTGGCGGTGTAATGTCTATTGATGTTGACATCAATATCAACTTATGGAAAACGGCCAACTACGCGTTGTCGTTAGTATACAATCCTGCTCTAACAGACAACTATACTTTCAATATCAAACCAGGAAGAACAGTTTCGGTTAAAAGTCCTGATGGCTATTTCCATAACAGCCAAAACACAACGACTTACGGAAGATACATTTACAACATTCAGGGAACACTTGATCTAACTGCTAATACACAAACAACAAATAATTTATCTGCTACTTTAATTTCACCTGCAGGCGCTGGTTCTGCGGTTACAATCAATGTTGATGGTGGTACTTTTAAAGCAGGAGCAGGAATTAAAATGGATACATCTACTACTGGTCCAATAAGTAGTGGAATTTTAGATTTCAATGTAATTAATAACGGTGTTGTTGATTTAACTGCAACTACTTATTTAAAAGTAGGCAAAACAACTGATGGAGCCGGCGGTGCATATGATGTATTTTTTGGTTTGGATGCAACCGGAAGTGTAAAACAAAATATCAACGCTACTGATTTTAAATTTCCAATAGGTATTAATACTTCAACTTCTCAAAACTATTGCCGCATTGCCAATAGCGGAACTGCAGATGTTCATTCTGTAAAAGTAAAATCAAGCTTTGATCATACTCCTGCAGATCCTACGAAAGTGGTAAATCGTCAATGGACAATTTCTGAATTGACTTCAGGTGGAAGTGTTGATACTATTCGTCTTAGCTGGGTGGTTGCGGACCAAGCGGCTGCATTCAATCCTGCTGCAACTATTTATGTGATGAGATGGACGGGTTCATCTTGGGAATATTTGTCGGCATCTATTTCAGGTTCTGGAACTATTGATGATCCTTATCAAGCTAAAGCAGCTGCAACAACAAGTTTGGGTATTTTTGGTGTTTCAAATTTGGCTCCTGTACCTGTTAGATTACTTACATTCACTGGTGCTTTAGTTCAAGGCAAAGCAAGTTTGAATTGGATTATGACCGACCAACAAAATGTATCTAAATACATCGTTGAAGAAAGTACAGATGGCATTAGATTCAATCAAATCGGAAGTATAAACAAAGCAGTTGATAATGCAGTTAACAATTATTCTTTCAATGGCAGCACAAAGATTTCAGGTGTAGCTTATTATAGAATCAAAATTTTGAATGCTGATGCTGCATTCCAGTATAGCAATATTGTGGTATTGAAAAATAATTTCAAAACTACACTTACCATTGCCAATACATTGATTACAAATAATCAATTTCATTTGATGGTGAATGAATTGCCACAAGGAAATTATCAAGTTGCCATCATCAATGCAGCTGGTCAGGTTTTCCAAAAAGAAACGGTTAATCACAATGGTGGTAATTTAGATAAAAACATGACTTGCAACAATGGTTTGTTAGGAGGTGTTTACTTTGTAAGAATGAGCGGAAATGGATTTACCCAAACTGCACAGTTTATAGCTAAGTAAGATTTTATTACAATAGTTTAAAGCAATTTAATTTCAATAAAAGAGGCTGTTTCTCAAAAGGAAACAGCCTCTTTCTTTTTATACCAAACAATAAACCCCAAACCCCAAACCCCAAACCCCAAACCCCAAACAACAAACACCAAACAATAAACAACAAACAATAAACTCCAAACCCCAAACACCAAACACCAAACCCCAAAAAATGGTATCGATTGCGTAAATATTTGCTTTATCTAATTGTTAAATTTCAGAAATGTTGACTAACATTATACACCCGTAACACTGAAGACTAACCTATATTTTAGATATTATCCCGTATACCCCTCGAAATTTTGAAAGATATTTAATAAAACAGTTTATTATTTAAACGTATCATTTGCTTTAGTCCTTTTTATTGAAAATTCAAAGTAGGGTTGATAGGTTTGTAATGAAGTGAAAAAAGCAGCATTTTAAATCGGCATTTTAATTAATAAAACAAATCACCATTTATTATCAAAATCTCAAATTATGAGAAGTAGCAACTTTACAAAACACGGTTCTGGTTTCTTGAAAGGAATAACGGTAATGTTATTTCTTATGTTGATTACAGTGGGCAGTTTTGCAGCCACTTATTATTCTACAGGAAGTGTAGCAGCAAACACATTAACCAACTGGAAAACAGCAAGAGATGGTACTGGAACTTCTCCAGCCAACTTTACCACAGCAAGTGATGTGTTCGTTATTCAAAACGGTCACTCAATGACAACTTCTGCTGCGTGGACAGTTTCAGGAACTGGGGCAAAGATTCAAATTGAAAATGGCGGTACATTAACCAATACTTTTGCGGTTGCTGCTCCTGTATTTCAGGTTGATAATGGCGGTACGTTTGTTTTTAACTATGCCAATGGTACTAATGGTGCTACAGCAGATATTCCTGGTAGCACAACAAGGACTTTTGGTGCTAGTAGTACCGTGGAAATTCAAAAATGGGGTGATGGTACCGGAACTGGTCCTGTTGTTTTGCCAACCATCGCTGCTCCAGGTTGGGGTAATTTGACATTAAATATTGCTACTCTCGGTGGTAGTATGAACATGGTTGGTAACCTTACTGCTATTCAAGGTAACTTTACTGTTCAAGCAACAGGAGGCACCACTCGAGAATTCAGATTGACTAGTTCAACTGCTTATAATTTGACAATTGGTGGTAACCTAAATATTAATGGTGGTATTTTAAATTTAGCAAGTAGTTCAGGGTCACCTACAATATCAGTAGGTGGGAATATGGTATTTAATGGAGGAACCATTGCTACAGCCAGCAGTGTGACTCCCACCTATAGTATCACCGGAGCATTGAACTTTATTTCAGGGACAAACGCTGTCAATGCCGGTAGTACTTACAATGTTGGTAACGGGATGAGTGTTTCAGGTGGTACATTTAACATGGGCTCGAGTTCATCACATGCCACCACAATCACAATTACAGGTAATTTGACATTGACTAATGCTGGTTCTATTATCAATACCAGTAGCTCAAACAATACAGTTTCTTGTACCGGGAATTTTTCTATGAGTGGAACAGGTACTTACCAAATGCAAAATAGTAGCTCAACTAGCAAGACTCATTCTCTTACTATTGGTGGAAGTATCAATATAGGATCTGGTACAACTTTTACTGGTGGTAGTACATCATCAAAAGGAACAGTAACTCTTTCAGGAGGAACTGCATCCGTTACTTATACAAATGCAGGGACTGTCACTGCATCTAAACCAACTGATTGGACTATTGCTGCAGGGAAAACAGTTTTGCTAAATAGCGATTTAAGTATTGTTCATGCTACAAGTACTATGACTGTAAATGGTACACTGGATTGTAGTACTAATAAAGTTGCTGGTCTAGGTTCATTTGTTTTAGGAGCATCAGGAAAATTAATAATCGGTGATGCCGCTGGTATCACTGCTGCTGCTGCTACGGCCACTGGAAGCATTCAAAATACAACAGCAAGAACTTTTCCAACTACAGCTGATTATGAATACAAAGGTAGTGTTGCGCAAGTAACAGGTACTGGTTTGCCTGCAAGAGTAAACAATTTAACTATTAACAATAGTGCTGGTGTTTCCCTTACTGCTATCGATAGTGTTGCCGGTACATTGACTTTGACATCAGGAAAGCTTAGTCTAGGTAATTTTAATTTAACTATGGTAGGTACTGGTTCTTCAATAAGTGGTCCTGCAGCTTTTGGTTCAACTTCTACAAATTATATTGTTACCAACGGTACAGGTTCATTGGTGATTTCATCAATTGGAACTTCAAATAGAACAGGTGCAATTTTATTCCCTGTTGGAGCCTCAGCTTCTTTATACAATCCAGTAACGGTGACCAATACGGGTACTTCAGATAATTTTTCTGTTCGTGCAGTTTCTGGTGTACCAACAGGATTGACTTCTGCCTATTCAGTAAATAATGGTTGGGTGGTTAGCGAAGCTACTTCTGGTGGAAGTACTGCTACGCTTGGTTTTCAATGGGCTGCTGCACAAGAAAATGCATCATTCAGCAGAACCAATTGTTCGGTTGTTGGAACCAATGGTACATCAATTGTAACCACACCTTCATATGCGACTTCATCTGGTTCTGGTCCTTACACAAGATCTTTGTCTAGTATTACTTCTTTCAATAGTGTTTATGGTGTGAACACGCCGATTCCAGTTACGTTGCCAACTTTAAATGGAACAACTGTAACGAATGTTAGAATTGATTCTGCAAGAGTAACCAGTTCTGTTACTTACGATGGTAATTCAACTATTTCAGAAAGAGGTTTTGTTTATGGCAATAATATCGATCCTACAGTGGATGATATCAAAGTTCCAGATGCAGCTAACACAACTGGTTCAATGACTGCATTGTTGGAATCTTTAACTCCAAATACAACTTATTATGTTCGCTCTTTTGCAACTAATACATTGGGAACAGCATATGGAACGAATCAATCTTTCACAACTCTAGATTATCCAGCTTTGACGACAACTGCGGCAAGTAGTGTAACATCTTCAGCTGCAAGTTCTGGTGGAGAAATTACTTCAGATGGTGGCGCTGCCATTACCCAAAGAGGTATTGTTTACAGCACTTCATCAGGTCCTACTACTGCTGATACTAAAATCATAAATGGTTCAACAGGAACGGGTGCTTACTCTTCTTCAATTTCAGGATTAAGTCAAGCAACTACATATTATGTAAGAGCTTATGCAATTAATATTGCCGGCACTTTCTATGGTCAGGAAGAAACATTTACAACTTTAGCTAATGCACCAACAGTAACTACAACTGCAATGAGCAGTATCACCGGTATTTCTGCTTCATCTGGAGGTAATGTAACTAATGATGGTGGTGCTGCAGTTACTGAAAGAGGTATTGTTTACAGTACATCTGCTAATCCAACAACTGCAGATACTAAAATAACAGATGCTGGAACAGGTACCGGTGCTTTCACTTCTTCATTAACAGGTCTTACTAATGGTACTACTTATTATGTAAGAGCTTATGCTATCAACACTGCTGGTACTTCTTATGGTAGTCAGGTTAGTTTCACAACGCTTAATAAACCAACGGTAACAACAACTGTTGCTAGTTTGGTAACTGCATCATCTGCTTCTTCAGGTGGTAATGTTACTTCAAATGGTGGAGATGCCATTACAGAAAGAGGTTTGGTTTACAGTACATCTGCTAATCCAACAGTTGTTGATACAAAAATTACAGATGCATCTGCTAGCACAGGTTCATTTACATCAGCATTAACTGGATTATCTTCAAATACAACATACCATATCAGAGCTTATGCAATAAATAGCACGGGAACTTCTTATGGTTCAGATGTAAGCTTTACCACAATTTCAAGTGCCATTGCGCCAACAGTTTCTACAGCTGCAGTAAGTAATTTAGGTTCTTCAACTGTAACAGTAGGAGGTAGCTTAGATTCTGATGGTGGTGATGCAGTTACTGAAAGAGGTATTGTTTATAGTTCTTCAATCAATCCAACAACTACAGATACTAAAATTGCAGATGCATCAACTGCTATTGGTTCATTCTCTACAGGATTAACAGGATTAACTCCTGGTGCTACTTATCATGTAAGAGCTTATGCGATCAACAGCTTCGGAACTTCTTACGGAAGCGATGTTAGCTTTACTATGAATCCGGTATTGGCAACAGTGACAACAACTGCAGCTAGCAGCGTAGCACAAACTACTGCTTCTTCTGGTGGTGAAGTGACTTATGATGGTGGCGCTACTGTAACAGAGAGAGGTGTGGTTTATGGCACATCAACAAATCCAACAACATCAAATACTAAAGTTATTGACGGTTCTACAGGAACAGGCATATTCACTAGTTCATTAACTGGTTTGATCGGTGTAACAACATATTATGTTCGTGCTTATGCCATCAATGGGGCAGGAACTTCCTATGGTTCAAATGTGTCTTTCACTACATTGGCAAGTGCTCCAATTGTAACTACTTCTGCAATATCTGCAATCACTGGAAATTCTGCTTCAGGTGGTGGTAACGTAACTGCTGATGGTGGAGATCCAATTACTGAAAGAGGTTTGGTGTATAGCACGAGCAACAACCCAACTACAGCTGATACTAAAGTTGTTGATGGTACTGCTTCTACTGGTTCTTACTCAGGTTCTTTATCTGGTTTGACTGCTTTAACTACTTACTATGTTCGTGCTTATGCAACTAATGGCATCGGTACTAGTTACGGTTCACAAGTTAGCTTTACAACAATTAGCGCACAACCTACAGTTCAGTCATCTGCTGTAAGTTTCAGCAATGTTACTTTAAATGGCATGACTATCAACTTTACTTCAGGTGATGGTGCAAACTCTCTTGTGGTTGTTAAGGCAACAAGTGCAGTCAATGCAACTCCTAATAATACAACTTCATACACTGCAAATACAATATTTGGTTCAGGCGCTCAATTGGGTACTGGCAACTATGTGGTTTACGCAGGTACAGGAAATAGCGTTTCTATAACTGGTCTTACTGTAGGAACAACTTACTATGTTGCGGTATATTCTTACAATGGAGCTTCAGGTACTGAGAATTATTTAACAACAGCACCTGCAACAGGAAACCAAGCAACAGCAAATTATAATTATCGTTCAATCGCTAGTGGAAACTGGAGTAGTCCTTCAATATGGGAAAGATATGATGGTACATCATGGGCTACTTCTTCTGATTTCCCAACTTCTACAAGAGGAACCATTTCAATCCAGGCAGGTCACACAGTGGCTTTGGATACATCAATAACCGTTGATGAAATGGATATCTCAGCTACTGGTCAGGTTACAGTTAATGCAGCCAAAACAATGACTATTGCCAATGGTAATGGTACAGACCTTACCGTAAATGGATACTTGAAAAATCAAGGAACAATTACATTGAGCTCGTCTCCAAGTATTACTGTTGCTGGTACCTACGAGCATAATGTAGATGGAGGAACTATTCCAGCTGCAACTTGGTCTGTTGGTTCTACTTGTTTAGTTACAGGTATCGTTAACAGTACTACATTAGGTGGAGCCAATCAGAACTTCTATCATTTCACTTGGAATAATACAGGTCAAACCACGACAGGTAAATTGAACCTTGGTATGTTTAACAATACTATTGGTGGTAATTTCTCATTCTTGTCTGCAGGTTCTGTCGCTTCAGAGACTGCTTTGTCAAACTCTGCTGCGGGTGTAGGTGCAAATACGATTACTATAAACGGTGATTTGATTATCAGTTCTAATGCTGCTTCAATTTTTGGCGCACATCGTTCAGGAAGTGCAGGTACTGTTACATCTCTCACTGTATTAGTAAAAGGTAATTTTAATCAAAGTGGCGGTAACTTTAAATTACAATTGAACACAGGTATACCTTTCTCCTCATGGAAATTGGATGGAAATTTCACTATGAGCGCAGGTACATTCCAGGGAAATAATGCGAATTATTCTGATTTCCATTTTACTAATGTGGCGAATACGCATACATTTACAAAAACAGGTGGAACATTTAATGCCACTACACTAATTGTTATTGATTCAGCTGCTAAAGTTGATGCAGGTACAAGTGCATTTGATGGAGCAATTCCATTAACTATCAGCAATAGTGCAACATTAACTTCTGCAAATGCAAGTGGATCAATAACTACAACAGGTACAAAAACTTTGAATGCAGCAGCCAATTATGTATTTAATGGCACTGTAGCTCAAACAACAAATGCATCTTTAATAGCAGCAAATAATATTACTTTAAACAACAGCACTGGCTTAACGTTAGGTGCGTCTACTGCTGTAACTGGAACCCTTACATTAACTTCAGGTAAGGTTACACTAGGAGCTAACACACTTACACTAACCAATGCTTTATCAGGAGCTAGTTCTTCAAATTATGTGGTTACTAGTGGAGCTGGTTTATTAAAATATCTGGCTGTTGGAAGCTCTGGCAGAACATATAACATTGGTAATTCTGCTTCCAACTACACTCCATTTACTTTAACTAATAATGGTACAACAAGTGATATTGGAGTAGGTGTTTCTGCTACAATTACAAACTCATTGTTTAATGCTGCTAAAGCAGTTGGTTTGCAATGGACTGTTAACTCAGCTACAGCTGGAGCAACAGCAAATATGACTTTCAACTGGAATGCAGGAGATCAAGGTGCATCATTCAGCAACACAAGTGAAGGGTTCCTTGGACAATACGTTTCTTCTGGTCCTTACAGTGTGAGTTCGGTAGGAACTTTAAGTGGTACAACTGCATCTAAATCAGGCGTGTCATTAGGTACTGGTTCTACATTATTTGTAATCGGAAATAAAAACAGTATTTATGTTCCTCAGATTCTTGGATTTGATGTAAGTACTTTAACAGGAGGCACAGCTTCATTTGGACCATCACCATATACACCTACAACATTAAATGCTAATTTGACCAGCTCAGGTTTGTTGAGAGGTTCAGGATTGACAACAACAACAAGTGCAGCTTCAGGTACATGGGGTGCAGGTGGTGGCTATAATAGCTCAACCAGCGCTTCAGCTATAACTGGAAGCAAATTCATTACTTTCACAGTTAAACCAAATGCAGGATACTCAGCTGAATTATTGAATTTGAATCCTATTTCTTACAGAACTTCAAGTTCGGGTCCAAATGCAATCTTGATTCAATATCAAATTAATACAGGTGCATTTGTTGATATATTGTCTACGACTTTAACACTGAATACAACTTCTGGACAATTAGGCCCAATTGATTTAAGTTCAATTGCTGCATTACAAAATGTGCAATCAAACCAAACGGTTACATTCAGATTGGTGCCATTTGGTGCAAGCTCATCAACAGGAGTTTTCTATATTAATAACGTGAATGCATCTACTGCAAGCGATCTAGCATTAAACGGAAATGTAAATGCTTGTAGTGTTAATTCTGTTGCTCCAGTTATTACATCTCCTGTTTGTGCCGGTGCTACAACTGTTAGTGGTACAAGTTCTGAAGCAAACGGAACAGTTATTGATTTGTATATTGATGGTACTTGGAACCAATACGTAACAGTAACCGGAGGTGCATGGTCTGCAACTGTAGCTGCATTAACTGCAGGAAATGCTTTGACAGCTTATGCTTCAGCGCCTGGTGAATGTTTGAGTTCAGTATCTTCAACTGTTACAGTAGGTGCTCCAACAACTAGCACAACCAGCGTTTCAGTATGTTCTTCTACATTACCTTATTCTTGGAATGGAAATAGTTACAACGCTTCAGGTACTTATTCAGTTACACTTACGAATGCAGTTGGTTGTGACTCCGTTGCGACTTTGGTGTTAACTGTTAATAATGGAACATTTAATTCAACTTCGGTTAGTGCTTGTGTTTCTTATACATGGACAAGAAATGGCCAAACTTATACATCAAGTGGTAATTATGTTTATAACTACAACAATGCAAATGGATGTGCTTCTGCAGATACATTACGTTTATCAATTACTCCACAACCTGCAATGCCAACTTTAGCATGTTATCAAACTGCAACCTTCAATACAACAAGTTGTTCATGGGTAGTAACAGGAACACAGCCTGCTGCTCCAACAGGATTGGCTTGTTATGAGACTGCTACATTTAATACAACATCATGTTCATGGGTAGTAACAGGAACACAGCCTGCTGCTCCAACTGGATTGGCTTGTTATGAGACTGCTACATTCAATACAACATCTTGTTCTTGGGTAGTAACAGGAACACAACCAGCTGCTCCAACCGGATTGGCTTGTTATGAAACAGCAACATTTAATACAACATCATGTTCATGGGTAGTAAGCGGAACACAACCAGCTGCTCCAACAGGATTAGCTTGTTATGAAACAGCAACTTTCAACACAACATCATGTTCATGGATAGTTACAGGTTCACTACCTACAATGCCATCATTAGCTTGTTATGAAACAGCTACATTCAATACAACAAGTTGCTCATGGGTAGTTTCTGGAACACAACCTGCTGCTCCAACAGGATTGGCTTGTTATCAAACAGCTACCTTCAATACAACATCATGTTCATGGGTAGTAACAGGAACACAACCAGCTGCTCCAACAGGATTAGCATGTTATCAAACAGCTACATTCAATACAACATCATGTTCATGGGTAGTTACAGGAACACAACCAGTGATGCCAACATTAGCATGTTATGAGACTGCGACATTCAACACAACTACATGCTCATGGGTAGTTTCTGGAACTCAACCTGCTGCTCCAACAGGATTGGCTTGTTATGAAACTGCAACATTTAATACAACAACATGTGCTTGGGTAGTAACTGGTACACAACCTGTAATGCCAACTCTTGCATGTTATGAAACAGCGACCTTCAATACAACATCATGTTCATGGGTAGTATCGGGTACACAACCAGCTGCTCCAACAGGATTAGCATGTTATGAAACTGCAACATTCAATACAACATCATGTTCATGGGTAGTAACAGGAACACAACCAGCTGCTCCAGCCGGATTAGCATGTTATGAGACTGCAACATTCAATACAACATCATGCTCATGGGTAGTAACAGGAACACAACCAGCTGCACCAACTGGATTAGCATGTTATGAAACTGCAACATTCAATACAACATCATGTGCTTGGGATGTGTCTGGAACGCAACCTGCTGCTCCGACAGGATTAGCATGTTACGAAACTGCAACATTCAACACAACTACCTGTACATGGGATGTAACAGGTACAGCACCTGCACCTATCGTTACTCCAGTTTCTGTGTGCGATAGTTATACTTGGTCAGTAAATGGTCAAACATACACATCAAGTGGAGCTTATACTTTTGCTGCAAATTGTCAAACAAATATTCTTAACTTGACAATCACTGCTTCAACAAGTAATACCACAGTAGAGACAATATGTTCACAATACACATGGAGTGTAAATGGCCAAACTTATAATGCAAGTGGTATGTATACTTCGTTAACAAATTGTGCAACAGAAATTCTTGATTTGACAATCATTGCACCGGTTACAAAAGATACTACGGTAAGTGC
>CALCNY010000127.1 GCA_937897585.1 uncultured Chitinophagaceae bacterium
GTAATGGTTTCAGTTTGTCTGTATACAAAAACAAAAATTACAGACTAATGTTGGGGTCTTTCTTAGGAAGGAATAATAAAGAAAATCTAAAAAGCAATGTTACGCTTTTACTTTGAAATGAAATTCAAAAACGATCACTTCCAAAAGTAATATTCATCTTTTGCAATTGCAAATTATTTAATTAAAAGTTTGGATATAATCGATAAGTTGGATAGGCTGTATAAGCTGGATAGGCTGGATAAGCTAGATAGGCTGGATAAGCTAGATAGGCTGGATAAGCAATGCCACTTAAACGGACGCTGTGTATTGAAGACAAGTATGAAAAGCATGATCAGTCTTTATTGAAAATTATTAAAGTCTAGGTTTTCAGTAATTATTAATTACTACTTTTGCCTCAAATTATTAAGCATTTTTAAAAAAAATCTAATGAAACAAGTTTATATCATATCTGCTGTCAGAACTCCAATGGGTAGCTTTGGTGGTTCTCTTAAATCATTTACTGCAACACAATTGGGTGGCATCGCTATCAAAGGTGCTGTTGAAAAAGCAGGCATCAAACCTGAATTAGTTCAGGAAGTATTAATGGGTTCTGTTATTCAAGCCAATCTCGGACAGGCACCTGCTCGTCAAGCTTCAAAATTTGCTGGACTTCCAAATGAAGTGATTTGTACTACTGTAAATAAAGTTTGTGCAAGTGGAATGAAATCCATTGCCATTGCTGCACAAAACATCATGCTGGGTGATGCTGACATCATAGTTGCCGGTGGTATGGAAAGCATGAGTAATGTTCCATTTTATACTGAAAACATGAGATGGGGAAATAAATACGGCAACGTTTCTATGATTGATGGATTGGTTAAAGATGGCCTTACTGATGTTTATGATTGTAAAGCGATGGGCAATGCGGCAGAACTTTGCGCTTCTGTTTGCAACGTAACTCGTGAAGATCAGGATGCCTTTGCTATTGAAAGTTATAAAAGAAGCCAGGCTGCCATAAATGAAGGCAAATTTGACAATGAAATTGTACCTGTTCCCATTCCTCAACGTAAAGGTGATCCTATTATGTTTGCCAAAGATGAGGAGCCATTTAATGTGAAATTTGATAAAATCCCGGAACTTAAAGGTGCATTTATAAAAGAAGGGACTGTCACTGCGGCCAATGCTTCAACTATGAATGATGGTGCTGCAGCGTTAGTTTTAATGAGCAAAGAAAAAGCGGATGAATTGGGAATAAAACCAATCGGCATTATTCGTTCATTTGCTGATGCCGAACAAGCACCAGAATGGTTTACAACCGCACCTTCATTAGCAGTTCCTAAAGCAGTTTCCAAAGCTGGTTTGAAAATGGAAGACATTAATTTCTGGGAACTAAATGAAGCCTTTGCTGTGGTTGGCATTGAAAATTCAAGAAAAATGAATTTGAATCCTGCAACAGTTAATGTAAATGGAGGAGCCGTTTCATTAGGTCATCCTTTAGGCTGCAGCGGCGCAAGAATCATTGTAACCCTACTCAATGTGCTCAAACAAAACAATGCAAAATTGGGTGCCGCTGGAATTTGCAATGGTGGTGGAGGAGCTAGTGCCATGGTCATTGAAAATTGCTAAAATTAATTTCTATATATTTTTAGGATGTCATCTTTGACATCCTTTTTTTATGGTTTCTTTTAAACAAAATATCTTTTTGTTGAAAAAAATTAAGCATTGACACGTTTTTGAATTTGTTTGTATGGCATTGATAGAATAAATTTGCAACTTATTAATTAACAAGAAACAAAAATAAAAGATGCGACAAATCACCTTTAGGGAAGCTTTAAGAGAAGCGATGCAGGAAGAAATGAGACTTGATGAAAGAGTATTTCTAATGGGAGAGGAAGTTGCTGAATATAACGGCGCTTACAAAGTAAGTCAAGGAATGCTTGATGAATTTGGAGAAAAAAGAGTAATTGACACACCAATTGCTGAACTTGGATTTTCTGCCATAGCTGTTGGAGCTGCACAAAATGGACTACGCCCCATAGTTGAATTCATGACATGGAATTTTGCAGTTTTAGCCTTAGATCAAATTTTAAATACCGCTTCTAAAATGTTGGCTATGAGTGGCGGACAAGTAGGTTGCCCAATCGTTTTTAGAGGTGCTAATGGAAGTGCTGGACAGCTTGGCGCACAACACTCGACTGCATTTGAAAGCATGTATGCCAACATCCCAGGATTAAAAGTTATTTCTGTAAGCAATCCTTACGATGCAAAAGGTCTTTTAAAATCTGCTATCAGAGATGAAGATCCTGTTGTATTTATGGAAAGTGAATTGATGTATGGCGATAAAGGAGAAGTTCCTGAAGGTGAATATTTGATTCCTATTGGTAAATCCCATATCGCTAGAGAGGGTAGTGATGTAACGATTGTTTCTTTCAATAAAATGATGAAAGTAGCTTTAGGAGCTGCAGAAGAACTGGCTAAAGAAAATATTAGTGCTGAAGTAATCGATTTAAGAACAATCAGACCTTTAGACTGGTTTACTATTCTTGAAAGCGTAAAGAAAACAAATAGACTTGTAATCGTGGAGGAACAATGGCCTTTTGCTTCTGTTTCTTCAGAAATCACTTATAGAATCCAAAAAGAAGGATTCGATTACCTAGACGCACCAATCAGACGTATCACTTCTGTTGATGCACCAATGCACTATGCTCCTAACCTTGTTGCTGCTTATTTACCTGACGTTACCAGAACTGTAAAGCTGGTGAAAGAGGTTATGTACATGAGCAAGTAAATTTTACTTTGTTCTGATAACTTATGAAAAAGAGCGTGTTTGCCATATTGCTTATGTTGAATTTGCAGACTAGCGCCCAACGTATGTTTGTCACTACTTTTTATGGAGCATCAGGCTACAAAGGAGATTTACAACCTAATACATTATCTTTTTTACAAGCCAAACCTGTTGGAGGATTAGGATTAGAGTATGAAATCACTGATAGAATTTTTGCAAAATTAGAATATAATGTCGCCAGAGTCTCCGGCGACGACAAATACAATCCCCGAAATAGAGCTCGTAATCTTAGTTTTCAATCAGATATTTATGAAATTTCGCTCATGGCAG
Source organism: uncultured Chitinophagaceae bacterium (assembly GCA_937897585.1). Lineage (GTDB taxonomy): Bacteria > Bacteroidota > Bacteroidia > Chitinophagales > Chitinophagaceae > Ferruginibacter. The sequence continues at coordinate 3,095 of CALCNY010000127.1, forward strand.
AATACAATCTTTTTGATTTGTATGATTATGACATGACGCCTTTCTTTTTTTCTGGAATTGCTTACTTTAAATTCAGCCCTTTTGTTGATTTACCAAATGGAGCTAGAGCATTTTTAAAAGAATATAGCACAGAAGGGCAAGGGTTTTATCAAGGAAGAACGCCTTATAAACTTGACGAATGGAGTATCCCATATGGCTTTGGTGTGCAGTGGGCAATCACAAAAAATATCAGATTTGCAGCATTAATGGGAATAAGAAAAACAAATACTGATTACCTGGATGATGTTAGTACCACTTATGTTGACAAAAATTTGCTTTTGCAAAACAGAGGCTCATCTGCAGTTAATTTAGCTTATAGAGGAGATTTGTTACCCTATGGCTTGCCTTATCCTGCAGCTGGAACAGAAAGAGGAAATCCAAAAGATGATGATGTGTATTATTTTACTGGAGCTTCATTACGTTTCAGAGTAGATGCAAAAGGAAGGAAAAGAAAAACAGAAACCCATCCAATGAAAGCAAGTGTTGATTGTCCTAAATTATAAGCCATAATTTTTATTTCTTTTTATTCATTTGAGGCAACAATTAGCTTATACCTTTGTTTAAATATATTGAATGGCTTACAAAAATCTAGAATCATGTTTACTGGATCTTGAAAAAAACGGACAACTTGTTCGTATTCGTGAAGAAGTAGATCCTGTTCTCGAAATGGCTGCTATTCATCTTCGAGTCTTTGAAGCCAATGGACCAGCCTTATTATTTGAAAATGTAAAAGGAACTACTTTCAGAGCAGCCTCAAATATTTTCGGAACATTAGAAAGAAGTCGATTTATTTTCAGAGACAGCTTGCAAACAGTAGAACAACTGATCAAACTAAAAAACAATCCTGCTGCTGCTTTAAAAAATCCAATTCAATCAATAGCAACTGGCATTGCTGCCATCAAATCAATCCCATTAAAAAATCCAATCCAAAGTCCGGTTACATTTCATGAGATTAAAATCAATGAATTGCCTTTAATAAAACACTGGCCGATGGACGGTGGAGCATTCGTAACCTTGCCTCAAGTATATACAGAAGATATAGACAATCCAGGTGTAATGAATTCCAATCTGGGTATGTATAGAATTCAATTAGACGGTAATGAATATACGCTGAATAAAGAAATCGGATTACATTATCAACTTCATCGTGGCATAGGCGTTCATCAAACAAAAGCCAATAAGAAAAATAAGCCTTTGAAAGTTAGCATTTTTGTTGGTGGCCCACCAGCTCACACCGTTGCTGCTGTAATGCCTTTACCAGAAGGCATGAGCGAATTGACTTTTGCGGGCATATTAGGTGGGAGAAGATTTCGTTACAAATATCTCGATGGTTATTGTGTAAGTACAGATGCTGATTTTGTAATTACCGGAGAGGTAATGCCAGGCGACATAAAACCGGAAGGTCCATTCGGCGATCATCTTGGTTATTATAGTTTGAAACACGACTTCCCATTAATGAAAGTTCATAAAGTGTATGCACGAAAAAATGCCATTTGGCCTTTTACTGTTGTCGGTCGTCCACCTCAGGAAGATACCAGCTTTGGCGCACTTATTCATTCCATGACGGGCGATGCCATTCAAAATGAAGTCCCTGGATTAAAAGAATTAAATGCTGTCGATGCCGCTGGCGTACACCCATTGCTGTTAGCTATTGGTAGCGAACGTTATACTCCTTACATGCCTGTTAAACAACCAGCAGAATTGTTAACCATCGCCAATCACATGTTGGGTACCGGTCAATTAAGTCTGGCTAAATTTTTATTCATTACCTCAGATCCCGAAAATAAACTCAATACAAAAAACATCCCTGCATATTTCCATTTCATTTTTGAAAGAATAGATTTGACAAGAGATATTCATTTTTATACCAAAACAACAATCGACACACTTGATTATTCAGGTGAAAGTTTGAATAGTGGCAGTAAGGTTGTTTTTGCAGCTTATGGTGATAAGAAAAGAAATTTAGCTACTGAAATTCCGGATGTTTTAAAAGACATTGCCGGCGTTGATAATTGTAAACTGATTGCCCCAGGAATTGTTGCTTTAAAAATAAATACATTTACTTCTTACTACAATGCGAATAATGAATTAAAAAATATTACAGATTCATTGTCTGGAATTAATAAGAAGTGGACATCAACAGCAGGTTTACAAAATGAAATTCCAATAATCATATTATGCGATGATGCTGAATTTGTAAGTAAAGATTTCAATAATTTCCTTTGGGTTAGTTTTACCAGAACCAATCCTTCACATGATATTTATGGAGTAGACAGTGAAACGCAAAATAAACATTGGAGTTGTAATGGTCCTTTACTGATTGATGCCAGAATCAAACCTCATCATGCGCCACCAGTAGAAAAAGATCCGGAAACTGAAAAGAAAATAAACCGATTGTTTGAAAAAGGCGGCAGTTTATATGGTGTACTCAAATAAAATTTACATGTTGAAACCCATTACATTTTTACTGGTATGTATTTCGTTTTGCAATCTTTCAATGGGACAACCATTGAGTAAAACCGATTACAATAAAGACAACAATAGTTTGTTATGGGAAATTTCAGGTAAAGACATCAAGCAACCCAGTTATATTTTGGGCACCTTTCATTTGATGTGCAAAGAAGATATCCATTTCTCTGAAAATTTAATAAAAGCATTCAAATATTCTTCTGCTTTATATCTTGAAATAGACCTTGATGACCCTTCAAATACATTCAGTGCATTGAAATATATGTACATGAAAGAGGGCTTAACGTTAAGT
>CALCNY010000128.1 GCA_937897585.1 uncultured Chitinophagaceae bacterium
AGACACTCTTTCCCTACACGACGCTCTTCCGATCTTACTACAGTTCCTTCTCTGCTTTTCATTTTTCCTGTTGGTAATTCTACCATGCCATAACTTAAATGATAAATATCATCTGCATAAGGCAAGCCCAATTTTTGAGCAATCAACTTTAATACTTTCATGTGGTAATTCTGTTCATCACCAATTACATAGATACTTTGATCAATTTTGTACTGCTCATATTTTTGCTTTGCCAATCCAATATCTTGTGTGATGTAAACAGAAGTGCCGTCTTTACGCAGCACCAGTTTTTCATCCAGTCCATCAGCGGTTAAATCTATCCACACACTACCATCAGGTTTTTTATAAAACACATTTTTCTCAAGTCCTTCCTGAACAATATCTTTTCCTAATAAATAAGTGTTGCTTTCGTAATAAGTTTTATCGAAATCGCTACCGATTGATTTATAGGTGATGTCAAAGCCTTCATATACCCAGCCGTTCATTTTCTTCCAAAGGTCCATGACTTCAGGTTTTCCGGCTTCCCAATCTTGTAGCATTTGTTGGGTTTGCAGCATAATAGGCGCATTTTTTTCAGCATCGGCTTCACTCATGCCACCGTCTTTCAATTCGCTGACTTGCTTTTTATATTCGTCATTGAATTTTACGTAGTAGTCGCCTACAAAATGATCGCCTTTTTGATTTGTAGTTTCTGGCGTTGCCCCATTGGCAAACAGCTGCCAGGCAATCATGCTTTTGCAAATGTGAATACCTCTATCGTTTACGATGCAGCTTTTTAAAACTTCGTAACCGTTGGCTTTTAGTATTTCTGCCACACTCCAGCCGAGAAAATTATTTCTCAAGTGACCCAAGTGCAAAGGCTTATTAGTATTGGGTGAAGAATATTCCACCATTACTTTTTGACCATTCATAGGATGCTTGCCGAAACAAATGTCATTGTAGTTTTTCGCAAGCAGCGTAATCCAAAATTCATCTTTTACAGTAAGATTGAGAAAACCTTTGATGATGTTGAACCCAGCAAATAAACTATTTTCTTGGGATACAAGATGATTGCCCAATTCGTTACCAATGGCGTCCGGAGAGGTTTTCAGGGATTTTACCAAAGAAAATAATACTACGGTGTAGTCGCCCTCAAATTCAGGTTTGGTTTGATTTATTTGAAAATCCTTTTCAGTAAAATCTTGGCTATAAATGGATTGAAGTGATTTTATAACCTCTTGTTGAATGACAGAAACAATATTCATGGGGCAAAGGTAATTTGATAATTTGGTAATTTGATAATTTGATAATGGGTCAATTTTGTGATGGAGCAATTTGATAATGGGGTAATTACCAAATTATCTAATCTTCAAATTATCAAATTAACCCATTTTCAAATTAACTCATTGTCCCTATCTTTGCGCTCTTTTTTAAACATTATGATTAGTGCAAATAATATCACCCTCGCCTATGGTAAAAGGGTGCTTTTCGACGAAGTAAACATCAACTTTACAAAAGGGAATTGTTATGGTATCATTGGCGCCAATGGTGCGGGTAAATCAACATTCCTGAAAATTATCAGTGGTGAAATCGAACCCAATAAAGGAACAATCGATATTACTCCAGGTGAGCGTATGGCTGTTTTAAATCAGAATCAGTTTGCTTTTGATGATTATTCAGTTATCAATACCGTATTAATGGGGCATAAAAAACTCTGGAAAGTAATGCATGAGCGTGATGCCATCTATGCCAAAGAGGACTTTAGTGAAGCTGATGGTATGAAAGCTGGTGAGCTCGAAAATGAATTCGGTGAAATGGGCGGTTACACTGCAGAAAGTGATGCAGCCACTTTGTTGAGTGAGTTGGGTGTGGATGATGCCGTTCACCAGCAATTGATGAAAGATATCAGTGCCAACTTGAAAGTAAGGGTGTTATTGGCTCAGGCTTTGTTTGGCAATCCGGATATTTTGCTTTTGGATGAGCCTACCAACAACCTTGATGTTGAAACCATTGCCTGGCTTGAAAACTTTTTGGCCGATTATGAAAATATCGTTTTGGTGGTAAGTCACGATCGTCACTTTTTAGATTCTGTTTGTACGCATGTGGCGGATGTGGATAGAAGCAAGATTAAAGTTTATACTGGTAACTATTCTTTCTGGTACGAAAGTTCTCAATTGGCAGCACGTCAGATGAGTGATAAGAATAAAAAGATGGAAGATAAGCGTAAAGACTTATTGGATTTCATCGCCCGATTTAGTGCCAACGCTTCTAAAAGTAAGCAAGCTACAAGTCGTAAAAAAGCCTTGGAGAAATTGGTTATTGAAGAGATACAGCCTTCCAATAGAAAGTACCCCGGTATTATATTTAAACAAGAAAGAGAAGTAGGAAACGAAATATTAAAAGTTGAAAATCTTTCTAAATCAGTAGATGGTAAAAAGCTGTTCAGCAAACTTAATTTCGATATTCAAAAAAATCAGAAGGTAGCATTCTTGAGTAAGGATCCAATGGCATTGACTGCTTTTTTTGAAATCATCAATGGGAAAATGGAACAGGATGGTGGAACTTACGAATGGGGAACCACCATTACACAAGCCTATTTACCCAACGACAACAAAGAATATTTCGATGGCAGTAATGATAATTTAATGGATTGGTTGCGTCAGTTTGTGCCACCTGCCGTTAAAGATGTGGATGAAGATTTCTTACGCGGATTTCTAGGAAAAATGTTATTCAGCGGGGATGAAATTTTGAAAAAAACCACTGTTCTTAGTGGAGGTGAAAAAGTTCGTTGTATGCTCAGTAAAATGATGTTGCAAAATCCAAACGTGCTTACATTGGATGAACCTACCAATCACCTTGATTTGGAAAGTATCATCGCTTTCAATGACAGCATGATCGCATTTTCGGGCATTGTTTTCTTTACTACACATGATCATCAGTTCATGCAATCTACTGCCAATCGTATCATTGAAATCACGCCAAATGGCATGATAGATAAATTGATGAGTTACGATGAATATTTAATGGACGAAAGAGTAAAACAACAAAAAGAAGAGTTGTACAAATAAATCAGTTTCTTAAACAAAGGTTAATCTGTTTTCCAACTGATAGATTCTATGGCAACAAACACTTTATTTTGCAAATCAAAAATTAAATACTAACTGAAAAATTAATTCCGATGAAAAAGTCCCTTTTTGTTTTTGCTATTTTAATGTTTGTTGTGGCAACAATTTCATTTGCTCAGCACCGCAATTCAAGTGAATACACCACTGCAATTGGTGTTAGATTTTACCCTGGAGCTATTACTTTTAAACAGAATATTGTACATGGTAACAAGTTAGAAGCTATTGCCTATTTCTGGAATGGTAAAGGCACACGTATTACCGGACTTTACGAACATCATTATGATATTGAAGGTTTGGATGGCTTGCAATGGTATGTTGGTCCAGGCGTACATTTCACTTTGTATAACGAAGGTGAATTTAATGGTAAAAGTTATTTAGGCGTAGATGGTGTGTTAGGTTTGGACTATAAAATAAAAAACACACCATTGAATCTATCATTAGATTGGCAACCGTCATTTGATTTTATTGGTGGTACTGGATTTAATGGAGGTTTCGGTGGATTGGGAGTTAGGTATGTTTTAAGATAATTATTTATAGTTTTTTTCCTATACTGATGCAAAAAGCAATACTACGTTTTATTGATTTTTTTTATCCAATATTCAAAAGATTGATGCCGATAGATACTTACAGGTATGCGGCATGTGGAGGAATGAATACATTATTGGCACTATTAGTTTATTTTATAACCTATCATTACGTTTTTGATAAATCTATTGTTGATCTTGGATTTTTGAC
>CALCNY010000129.1 GCA_937897585.1 uncultured Chitinophagaceae bacterium
CAACTTGGTAGCTCTTTGTCTGAAATTCATGTTTTTATTTTTTTGGGTAGGAGTAACGACGAAAACAATTACGCCTGCGATGAGTATTAACGAACCGATGAGTATGCCCTTCATTATGTTTTTTTTATTCTTCACTAAATTATCGAATCATTTTTTTCAGCAAATTTAATTTTCCTTTCAAGGGTGGATATTTCATAGAAGGATCAAACCAATTAGGAGATTTCAAAACCGATTTTTGATGACTAAATGTTTCGAAACTGAATTTACCATGGTATCTTCCGGTGCCGCTAAATCCCCTGCCTCCAAATGGTAAATTTTTATTCATGAAATGCAAGCCAGCATTATTTACACAGCCGCCACCAAAGGCCACATCATTAAGCCAATCTTTTTCTTTTGATGAATCAGTGGTGAAAACATAAAATGCCAATGGATTTTTATTCATTGAAATTATTCTCTTGGCCTCTTCTGTTGTTTTGAAACTGATAATCGGCAATATCGGACCAAAGATTTCTTCCTGCATAATAGGACTTTTCAAATCAACATTGTCCATTACTGTTGGCTCAATAAATAATGTAGATTTATTATGATTACCACCATGCAATATTTTTCCTTGTTGTAAATATGTAATCAATCTGTTGAACTGTTTTTCGTTGATAATTTTTCCATAATGTTCAGTCTTTGAAACATCCGATCCATAGAATTGAATTATCGTTTCAATCAATGCATTCACCATTTTTTCTTTTATGGATTCATGCACCAAAATATAATCAGGAGCAATGCATATTTGGCCACAGTTAGAGAATTTAATAGAAGCTATTCGTTTCGCAGCCACTTTAATATCTGCATCAGCTTCAATCACACATGGACTTTTGCCTCCCAATTCCAATGTAACAGGCACCAAATCTTTCGCTGCAAGTTGATAAACCGCCTTACCAATTGCAGTACTACCGGTAAACATTACATGATCAAAAACAAAATGATTCATCATTCCTGGAACTGTTACTGCGCCATCACCTTCTACAAATAAAATATAATTCTTGTCGAATGTTTCTTCAATCATTTTCTTCATCAAAGCAGATGTTGCAGGCGCAAAATGTGAGGAATGCAATACCATGCAATTGCCAGCGGCCATGGCACCAACAGCGGGTTTAAGCAATAATTGCAAAGGATAATTCCAAGGACTAATAATTAATACAACCCCCAAAGGTTCATTCATAATAAAACTCTTCGAAGGCAGATTCAGCAAATTGGTGGGTACTTTTTTAGGTTCCATCCAATGATGCAATTGATCAATGGCATTATTAATTTCTGCAACCAACAAACCATTTTCAGTTGCCCAACACTCTTCTGGAGATTTTTTCAAATCTGCATGTAATGCTTGATATATGTCGCTTTCATATTTTTCAACAACTGATTTGAATTTGATTAGTTGTGATTTCCTGAATTCGTATGATTTCGTGGCACCGCTTTCGAAGAAGTGGCGCATTGTGATTAAATCATCTATTGTTGGCATTTTTGAAAATTTGGTTAAAGGTAGTAAATGTGGGGAAGCGATATTGCAATATTGCAATATCGCAATATTACGTCCTCCCAACTCGAACAGCCAAATATTTGAACTAAAGTTTATTCAGTCCCACTGAACTTTATTCAAACACCCATAAATAAATATTACCTTACAAAAAATTGAATCCACCATACCATGACAGACGAACATTACATGAAACTTGCCATTGCAGAAGCACAAAAAGCTTTTGATAAAGATGAGGTTCCAATTGGAGCGATAGTTGTGTTACAAGACAAAATTATCGCCAGAGCTCATAATCAAGTTGAATTGCTAAATGATAGCACGGCTCATGCTGAAATTCTTGCTCTTACAACTGCATACCAATTTTTAGGAAGCAAATATTTACCAGAAGCTACCTTGTACGTTACAGTTGAACCTTGCTTAATGTGCAGTGGTGCTTTGTACTGGAGTAAAATCGGACGTATTGTATTTGGCGCTAATGACGAAAAAAACAGCTACAGAAGAAGTACTGGAAGCAACAATCCTTTTCATCCCAAAACTGAAATTGTGGGAGGTGTAATGGAAGAGGATTGTGCGGGGTTGATGAAGGAGTTTTTTAGGAAACTTAGATGATGGGATTGGGGAATTAGGAATTGGGATTGGGGATCAGAAATTTCTCGACCTAATTCCAATCATACTAATTCCAAATTCCAACATTCAATTATTAAAGTAAAGCTATTAACTTTGCCACTCAAATTTTTAATAATAAATCTTCAAACATGTCATTCACTTTAGCACCTTTACCTTACGCTCACGAAGCACTCGAACCACATATTGATGCTCAAACCATGCACATACACCATGGTAAACACCATCAGGCTTATGTTGATAATTTAAACAAAGCCATCGCTGGCACTGAGCATGAATCAAAATCTATTGAAGAACTAGTACAACATGCCGGAAGTATCAGTCCTGCAGTTCGCAATAATGGCGGTGGTCATTGGAATCATACTTTTTTCTGGGCAAGCATGGCACCTAATGCAGGTGGTGCTCCAACCGGTAAATTGGCCGAAGCCATCAATTCAACTTTTGGCTCTTTTGATGCCTTCAAAGAAAAATTTGCTCAGGCAGGAATGACTCGCTTTGGAAGTGGTTGGGCTTGGTTGATTGTAAGAAATGGCGGACTTGAAATTTGTTCTACTCCAAATCAGGATAATCCATTAATGGAAATCGCCGAAGTTAAAGGCGCTCCAATTTTAGGTGCTGATGTTTGGGAACACGCATATTATTTAAAATATCAAAACAGACGTGCTGATTATTTAGCGGCTTTCTGGAATGTAGTGAATTGGGCAGTTGTTGAAGAGAGAATGATGGCTGCTATGTAAGGTTCAAAACGTTTGAATTGTTCAATAAGTTTAAAAGGTTAGCATTTTAATCTAATTTGAATTTACTTCTTAGTCTAGTATTCAACCCTTTAAACTTATTGAACCTTTTGAACTTTATAAACCTCTTAAGGAACAGGATCATGCCCGTGCCCACCCCAAGGATTACAGCTCACCACTCTTTTTACTGTTAGCCAAAAACCTTTTATAGGACCATATTTTTTAAACGCTTCCAAGCCATAGTTTGAGCAGGTTGGTGTGTATCTGCATTTTGGACCCAACAATGGCGAAAGAATCCATTGATATAATTTTATAAGAAGTATAAAAGGTGAACTCAATATTTTATTAATGACTTGCATTTACCGTCTTAATTAACTTTTTTAAAATAACAGCACAGTTATCAAAAATCAATTTGTATTCCGGAAGATCTTTGCCTGTATAAATAAGAAATAAAGACAACTGCTTTTCTCTCTCGGTTAACAAGTGTTCAAGTTCATTTTTCTGAAACCTTAAAGCTTCTCTCATTAATCTTTTGATAAGATTTCTGTCGACTGCTTTTTTGAAATGCCTGCTGCTTACAGATACACCTGCCTGAAAAAAACGAGTGTCATTTTCCAGCAACCAAATAGCTTTTAATGGATGCGCATTAACGTGTTTACCTTCAGCAAATAGTTTTTGTAATAGCTTTCTGCTTTTTAATTTCTGGTCTTTACCAAAATGATATCGTTCATTGTTATTCAATACCATTAAGTTAGTTCATTCAATAATTATAGAAATGGGTAAAATAAAAAAAGCCTTTGCGGTAAAGCAAAAGCTGTATAGAGTTGTTACGATGTTATCGATTTATTTCTTTGAACCATGCTCATCAGAAACAGTCAATTTATGACGTCCTTTAGCTCTACGAGAAGCCAATACTTTTCTTCCATTAGCATCTTTCATACGAGCACGAAATCCGTGTACTGATTTTCTACGGCGAGTATGGGGTTGATAAGTCCTTTTTTTACCTGGCATTGTTTTAAGTTTTTCCTTTTACAAATGTTGTTTACTATTTACCGTCTGCCAGGCACCATCCCGGCTTCTTGTGAAAGGACGGCAAAGGTAGGGTTTTTCATTATAAAATGAAAGTTGATTGAAAAGATTTTACCCAAATAGTTGAATTTATTTGAGAAATGAACAAATCACTCAGGTAATATCAATTTTTTTGCCTGAATTTCAGCTCCAAAAAATAAACTGGCATGTGCATTGAAATCTACTACATCTCCGGTGGTGAAGAAAACCCTTGAGCCATTTTGAGAACAATTTTCAGTCATGGATTGATGTCTATTCAGGTAAGCTTCCAAACTTTCAGCAATGATTTTACCCTGAGAAACAATAGAAATACCTGCTGGTGTGTGCTGTTTAATTTTGTCAATCAACAACGGATAATGCGTACAAGCCAGTAAAAATGTGTCTATGTTCTTGTCTTTCTGGAGAATGTTATCGATATGCAATTTCACGAGATCATCGGCCTCAGGCGTATTGTATTTATTTTCTTCTACAAGTGAAACCCATTCAGGGCAAGCTTCCTGAGCCACTTTTATTTCCGGGAAAAATTTGCCAATTTCAATCAAATAAGATTCAGATTGAATAGTGCCTGAGGTTCCTAAAACACCAACATGACCTGATTGACTATATTTTCCAATTACTTCGGATGTAGGTCTGATAACACCTAATACTCTTTTTCTTGGGTCAAGTAAAGGCAAATCCTTTTGTTGAATATTTCTTAACGCTTTGGCAGATGCGGTATTGCAAGCCAGAATTACCAAAGTACATCCTTGATCAAAAAACCATTTCACACATTGAAGTGTGTAATCATAAACTGTTTCAAAACTTTTGTTACCATATGGCGCACGGGCATTATCTCCAAGATAGAGATAGTCATATTGAGGAAGCATTTCCACTATTTCTTTTAAAATAGTTAGCCCACCAAAACCACTGTCGAAAACGCCTATTGGTTTATTATTCATGTGTAATGCTTTTATTCAGCAGTTTGCATTATTCTGTAAATGTAATTGATAAACCAAAAGAAATGATAGGATATAAAAAAACCGACTTTTAAAAAGCCGGTTTTTTAAAAATATTTTTACTATTAATTGTTTGGATAACCTTGATCTATCCAATTTGTAAGTGCAGTCTTAACAAAGTTTGTCCAAGAAGTAGAACTTGATGGTGGCATATCATGGTTACCTGAAGCAGTAGTCAATGGACATTGACTAACAGCAGATCCATTTGTGCTTCTGATTCTCTTAAGAAATGTATTTAAATTATTTGTCCATGTTGTGCCTGAACTTGTACCAACAATATCTGAATATGTAGTCCAGCTATTGCTGTGGCTATGACAACCAATATTTGCACGTCCACATGTTGAACTAATAGTAGGTTGAATATCTGTTGCAAAGTGAACAGTAGCAGGACCTGTTACTGAAATTGATGCAGAACCAGTACAACCATTAGCATCTTTTACAGTAATAGTAACAGCACCAACAGCCAACCCTGTAAATGAATTTGATGTTTGGAAAGTTGTTCCATTTTTACTGTAAGTGTAAGGAGCTACGCCACCAGATGCAGAAACAGTAATTGTTCCATCTAAAGCGCAAATTGTGCTTGTACTTATTGGTGTACCAGTAACTAAGATAGTAGGACAAGGACCGCCGCCACTTGCAGATAATGTTAACTGGCTAGAGGTTCCTGGGCAATTGTTAGCATCCTTTACCTGAATTGTATAGTTACCTGTAGCAAGTCCTGTAAATGTTGAGCTTGTACCATAAGCTCCTCCGTTAATACTATAAGTATATGGAGCTACACCACCTGTTGCGCTTGCAGAAATTGAACCATTTGTTGCAGTAGATGAAGTTGGATTAGATCCTGTTGCAGTAACTGTAATAGTTGGACAAGGACTTCCACTGCCGCCAGTAACAGAACGGATGGTAACAGATACTGAATCTTTACAACCTAATTCATTGCTAGCAACAATTTTATATGTTTGATTTGCTGTAAGGCCAGTAAAATAACCTGAAGATTGAGCTGCGCCTCCGTCTAAACTATATGTGATAGTAGCTCCAACAGTAGCACCAGCGGTAATGGTACCATCTGCATATCCATTATTTGTGGTATCTGGAGTTGAAACATAAGTTAAATGAAAATTTCCTGTGCAACCTGTAATTATTGGTGGTTCATGTTGGCAACTGATAATAAACAATGCTGTTGAGAAAAAAGACAACAACAATAATACAAATAAACCTTTTTTCATGATTAAAATGATTTTTATAAGTAAATGGAAAAAATAAGATATTGTTTACTGAAAAAATGAAGCCTAAATTGTTTTTGTTGAACAAATTTTTCTAAATCGATCTAAAAAAATAAAAGCGTCACCTTTAAAAAAAGTGACGCCTAGAGTATTTTTTAAAATTTTCCGGCTTATGGTTTTTTAACTGGGGCAGGAGCTGCAGGCTCTTCTTTAATGCCCAATTCTTTTTTCACTAATGATAATACATCATCTCCCGGAGGGCCTACGATTACAGAATTAAAATCAAGAATATAAGTATATCCGCTTTTCTTAGCCACAGACTTGATAGCGTCTAAAGCTTTTGTACGAAGTGGAGCAATTTTTTTCTGTGCTTCAGACTGATACATTTCTTGTGCTTGCTGATTCCAATTTTGAACTCTTTGATATAAAGAAACCAATTCATTCTTTTTGATTTCTTTCATGCTTGGAGATAATTTAGCAGAATCTCTAACAAACAAACTGTCTTTGTCGTTTAATTCTTTCATCATGTCTTGACCTTGCTGGGCCAAAGAAGCCTGATATTCTTTCAATTCAGCATCTGCTTTTTCAGCTTCTGGCATTACTCCGATTAACTCATCTGTACTGATGTATCCAATTTTGTTTTGTGCTGATGCCCCGAACATACTTAAAGACATGGCAGCCACTACGAACAGTTTTTTCATTTTTATTTTATTATTGTTTGATGTTTATTGTTTGTGGTTTGTCGTTGGAAAGTTTAGATTGTATTGAGGGTTTAGTTTTTAATACTTATTTTCTAATTACCAAATTAACCAATTATCAAATTTTCAAATTGCTTACTTAATCCCCATACTCTTCAAAATCTCTTCGCTTTTATCCAATTTTGGGTCGGCAAATATAATGGTAATTCCTTCACTTTTATCAAGAATGAAATCATATTGCTTCTCCAAAGCTAATTTTTGAACAGCATTATATACTTTATCCTGAACGGGCTTAATCAATTCCTGTCTTTTCTTAAATAAATCGCCCTCAAAACCAAAACGTTTTCTTTGCAAATCTCTAAGTTCTTTTTCTTTGTTGAAAATCTCATCTTCTCTTTTTTTCTTCAAATTATCAGGAAGCATGATTTGTTCTGCTTCGTAATCTTTTACCATTTTATCCATCAATACCTGCTTCTGATCTATTTCCTGCTGCCACAAAGTACTGAATTGGTCTAGCTTGGTTTGTGCTTCTTTATATTCAGGCATTTTATCCAAAATAAATTTAGAATCGATTACAGCATAACGCTGTGCCAATAAACTGCTTGAATAAAATGTTATGGCAAAAAGAAAGATGACTAATTTTTTCATTTTTGTGTTTTTTTCGAAACTAAAGATAATTTTTATTCTGCTTCCTGACCAAGCATAAAGGTAAATTTAGCCGCTCCTTTGAATCCAGTTGTTTGATTAAATCTGTCCAACCCTACACCATAATCAAACCCAAGTAAACCAAACATCGGAAGGAAAAATCTCATACCCACACCCACAGAACGACGTAATTTGAATGGATTGTAGTCTTTAAAACTATACCAGCCATTGGCAGCTTCAAAGAATGTCAAACCATAAATAGTACTGTTCGCATTTGTACTGAATGGATACCTCAACTCAACAGTATATTTATTGAAAATAGTGAAATACTGTGATGGTGTAGTTCCATCAGGATTCACTCTTGGATCTGAAGTTCTATAAATAGGATATCCTCTGTGAGAAATAATATCATATCCCAATAAAGCTTGTGTATTACTCAAACCGGCATCTCCCACCTGAAAACGCTCAAAAGGAGAAACTTCAAGATTGGTATTATATCTTCCAATAAACCCAAATTTAGCAGCAGCTCTTAAAATAAAT
>CALCNY010000130.1 GCA_937897585.1 uncultured Chitinophagaceae bacterium
TTTATTTTACTCAAACGGGCCTGATTGTATTTTATTCGAGCATACCTATTCCTTCAGAAGTCTCTGCTGGGTGGAATCTGGCGGGACTTCCTGGACTTCCGTACAGCCTCAATGTTCAGTCAGTATCTTTTCAATCGGGTGGAATGGGAAAAGTCAATTACAAAGGAATTATTCTTCCACATAAATTTTATGCTGATTTTGTAATTTATGATAGTGTTATTTTGGAAGTAAAGGGAACTAATGGTATTTCAAGTGAATTTGTAGCTCAAGCATTAAACTATTTAAAAATTTCAAAAAACCGATTAGCTTTAATTGTAAATTTTGGAGAAAGCAGTTTAAAGTATAAGAGAATAGTAATTTAAATAATTGATTCGTGAATTCGTGGTTAACCTCACCCCCAACCCCTCTCCTTAATGAGAGGGGAGCAAAAAGAATTTTCGAATAAAAACATTCAAGATAAATTCGTGAATTCGTGGCAACCCCATTCACTCTCAGAAGGAGATGGAAAACAATTCACAAAAATTAATTCGTGATAACAAAATAAATTCGTGAATTCGTGGCGACAATTTTTCAACTCCGAAGGAGGTGGAATAAATAGATAATAATAATTTGTAGCAACTTTTAAAAATTATTCGTGGTTAATATATCATCAGAAATAAAATTCAAAACAGCCCGCTCTGGCGGCAAAGGCGGGCAAAACGTCAACAAGGTAGAAACCATGGTGGAAGGATTCTGGCACGTCGATTCATCTTCATATTTTAAAGAAGAGGAAAAATCCAGAATACAACTTAAACTCAAAAACAAAATCAACAAAGAGGGTTTTCTAATTGTAAAAAGTCAATCCGAAAGAACACAATTAGCCAACAAAGAAGAAGTTGTCAATAAAATGAATGAGCTAGTTGCAAAATCCATTATCATTCCTAAAAAAAGAAAAGCCACCAAACCAACCAAAGCTTCCAAAGAAAAAAGAATAGAGTCTAAAAAAACCATTTCTTCAAAAAAAGAAACGAGAAGAAAAATAAAAGGATCCGATTATTAAGTTGAAAAAAAATATCATCATATTATTTCTATTGGGATTTATTTCTACTGCTGCTTTGATGATTGATAAGCAACCAACACCTTTACAATTTGTCATTCCTAAAGGCTGGCCCAAACCTTCCACTGATATTTTTTTAAATAATAAACTCACAGAAGAAGGTTTCCAATTAGGTAAAAAATTATTTTACGATGGCAATCTCAGTAAAGACGGGCAGGTGAGTTGCGCTAGTTGTCACCAGCAATTTGCAGCTTTCTCAAATTATGATCACGATTTTAGTCATGGTGTAAACAACAGTTTTACAACCAGAAATGCCCCTTCACTTGTAAACATCGCCTGGATGGATAAACTCCATTGGGATGGCGCCATCAACCATATTGAAGTGCAACCATTGGCACCAATAACAGCAACTAATGAAATGGGAGAAACCTTAGATAGCGTTTTGTCTAAATTAAAAAATGACACCTCATACAGTAGAATGTTCAAGGCTGCATTTGGAGATGATAGAATTACTAGTCAACGTATGTTAAGAGCAATTGCACAATTTGTAGGCAGTCTGGTTTCTTCTAACAGCAAATATGATAAAGTTATGCGCGGGGAAGCGAAGTTTACTGATTATGAATTACGAGGTTACGAGATTTTTAAATCTAATTGCTCATCATGTCATAAAGAACCTTTGTTTACCGACAACACATTCCGAAACAATGGACAACAACTCAACAAGTTTAATGACATTGGACTACAAAAAATCACACTTAAAAAAGAAGATTCATTAAAATTTAAAGTGCCCACGTTAAGAAACGTTCAACTTACATTACCGTACATGCATGATGGGCATATTTACTCTTTGTTTAAAGTAATCGATCACTATGCAACAGGTATCGATACATCTCAAAATAATTTGGATCAATCATTAAAAAGAAAAATCAATATTTCAGCAAAAGAGAAATACGATTTGGTGTATTTTCTCTATACGTTAACGGACAGTTCATTCATCACAAACCCAAGATTTGTCATTGACAAAAAATAAAACAAACTTCTTCATTAGAACAGAAAGAAGGATTAAAAAAATAAAACTAAATTACAGCCAAACCCTACACATTGAGCGGAATAAAAAAACTAGCTGGACAAACCTTATGGTACGGAATACCAACAATAGCTTATCGATTTTTGGGCTATTTGATGAATATGACCTTACCATTTTTCATTGACATGCCCGAAGAAACTGCAGATTTGGTGCAGGTTTATGCCATGATTCCATTTCTAAACGCTATATACGCCTACGGATTGGAAACTGCTTATTTCAAATTTTCACAAACGCACGACAGAGATAAATTATACAGCACACTTTCCATTTCACTTTTTTCTTCAACCATTTTCTTCAGTGCCATCATGTGGATGTTACGAGGAAAAATAACGGCACTAGCCAGTCTTGAACATCACCCAGAATATGTTTTATGGATGATTGGTATTTTAGCTATTGACAATTTAAACACACTTCCATTTGCAAAACTTCGTCAAGAAAACAGACCTAGAATGTATGCATTTGCAAGGGTTGCAGCCATCTTCACCAATATCGCTGTGGTTATTTTTTTCATTGGAATTGTGCCCAATATTTTGAAAAAAAATCCGAATAGTTTTATTGCTAATTTTTATTGGCCTGCTTTGGGTATCGGTTATTATCTAGTTGGAAACATCATTGAAAATATTGTTACACTTATTATTCTCAATAAGGAACTCAGACAAATCAAATTAAAATTCAGTTTCAAACTTTGGAAAGAAGTGATTCGATATAGCGCACCATTAATAATTGTTGGATTGGGCGGAATGATCAATGATGTATTAAGCAGGTTAATCTATCGTCATGTTGTTGGTTTACCTGAGCAATTGGCCAATCGTGAAGCAGGTGTTTTTGCCAATATTTTCAGATTGGCTTTACTCACCACAATTATGATTCAGGCTTTTCGAATGGCAGCAGAACCTTTTTTCTTCAATCAAAGCAAAAGTGAAAATGCACAAAAAACTTATGCCAGAGTAATGAAGTTTTTTGTCATTACTTGCTGTTTTATGTTCTTGTTCATCGGTTTGTTTTTGGATGTATTTCAATGGATCTTCCTTACTTTTTCAAGTAAAAATTGGGTGGAAGGTTTTAGAGCTATTCCCATTCTTGCTTTGGGGAATATTTTTCTAGGGGTTTATTACAATTTGAGTATTTGGTATAAACTAACTAATAAGAATACTATTGGTGCCATGATTACTATTGCAGGAGCCATAATAACTATCGGTTTGAATATCTTGTTGATTCCAAAATTTCATTACTATGGTGCTGCCGTTGCTACTTTCTCCTGCTACTTTTTTATGATGATTAGCAGTTATAAATTGGGACAAAAATATTACCCAGTTCCTTATGCCGTAAAAAAACTCACTGCATACATTGTTTTAGTTGTATTGATTTACCTAACCCATTGGGGATTGAATACAATCATCAAAAATCAACTTTGGTTTTCAATTGGAACAGCATTTATGTTCTTGTATTTCTTCATTCGTTTTGTAGGAAAAATTGAGGCAAAAGAATTGTCGAGAATGCCTTTTGTGGAGAGGTTTTATAAGGTGGATAGAGCTGGATAGGCTAGATAGGCTAGATAGGCTGGATAAGCTGGATAGGCTGGATAAGCTGGATAAAGCTGGATTCTAGATGCTAGATTGTCTCCGTTCTCAGCAATGTCTACTGCAAGAAACGTTGCGTGGTTTGACAAATAATAAGAAAGTAAAAATAAGGAATAAGAAAGGGGCAATTTTCTACTTGAAATTATAGCATCAACCTCAAATAGTAATTCTGATAAGCATTAAAAACAACCTTGCAGCTTTGCTCCTTTGCGAGCCTTGCGTGAAACCAATTCGTGAATTCGTGGTTGTTACTACAAAACACCTTCGCCTTGGGGGATTGAGGGGGGGACATAAAAAAAGGGCATAGATAGAAATCCAGCCCCGCTTTAAAATCCAATATCCTATGAAAAACCGAGGTAAAAGTATAAGGTAAATCGTGTAATTACTATTAGTTTTTGGGGCAATTTATAATTGTGTAGTTTATAGTCATATTCGTGATTAATATGAGCATTTTTGAATTTGCCGGGTATCAAGATTACATATTTCTTCTGTATTGGCCACCTACACTATACAATGCATTTGTAATTTGTCCCAAACTGCAATACTTCACCGTTTCCATTAGCTCTTCAAAAAGATTGCCGTTGTTGATTGCAACTTGTTTTAGTCTTTCAAGCATTTCAGATGATTTCATTTCATGACGCTGATGAAAAGTAGCCAATGCATCAATTTGAGCTTCTTTCTCTTCGGTTGTAGAACGAATGACTTCGGTTGGTAAAATCGTTGGTGAACCTTTTTTGCTGAGGAAAGTATTTACACCGACAATCGGGTATTCGCCGGTATGTTTCAACGTTTCATAATACAAACTCTCTTCCTGAATTTTATTACGCTGGTACATTCTTTCCATGGCACCTAATACACCGCCTCTTTCTGTAATGCGATTGAATTCAGTCATCACCGAATCTTCAACCAAATCCGTTAATTCCTCTATCAGAAATGCACCCTGATTTGGATTTTCATTTTTAGCTGTGCCCAATTCTCTATTGATGATTAACTGAATTGCCATTGCCCTTCTTACACTTTCTTCCGTTGGAGTAGTTATCGCTTCATCATAAGCGTTAGTATGTAAAGAATTACAGTTGTCGTAAATCGCGTACAATGCCTGCAAGGTCGTTCTGATATCATTGAAATCAATCTCCTGTGCATGTAAACTTCTGCCACTGGTTTGAATATGATATTTCAACTTCTGACTTCTGCTATTGGCTTTATATTTATTCTTCATGGATTTTGCCCAGATTCTTCTTGCCACACGACCAATCACACTATATTCAGGATCCATACCATTACTGAAAAAGAAAGAAAGGTTAGGCGCGAAATCATCAATATGCATACCGCGACTCAAATAGTATTCAACATAAGTAAATCCATTGGCCAAGGTAAATGCCAACTGTGTTATAGGATTTGCGCCAGCTTCAGCAATATGATAACCACTGATACTTACACTATAAAAATTCTGTACGTTTTGTTTGATAAAATATTGCTGCACATCACCCATCAACTTCAATGCAAATTCTGTTGAAAAAATACAAGTGTTTTGCGCCTGGTCTTCTTTTAAAATATCCGCTTGTACTGTACCTCTAACTGTAGATAAAGCAATGGTTTTTATTTTCTCATACACCTCTTCAGGTAACACATCTTTTCCGCTCAAACCTAGCAAGCGCAAGCCCAAACCATCATTACCCTGAGGCAGTGCGCCTTCCAGTTTTCCATTGGCAGGATGAACAGAAACTCCATCTGTGCCTATGTATTGCGGCAGTTGTTTGATATCAAATTGTTCTTCAATAATTTTATTGACTTGATCTTTCAGATTATTTTCAAGAATGTATTTTTCGCATTGCTGATCTATAGCAGCATTCATAAAGAAAGCTAGGATAATTGGAGCAGGACCATTAATCGTCATGCTCACCGAAGTTTTCGGATCACACAAATCAAAACCGCTGTATAATTTTTTGGCATCGTCAACAGTAGCGATACTCACACCACTATTACCAATCTTTCCATAAATATCCGGTCTGATCGCAGGGTCTTCACCATATAAAGTAACACTGTCAAATGCCGTACTCAAGCGCTTTGCAGGCTGACCCACACTCACGTAGTGAAAACGACGATTGGTTCTTTCAGGACCACCTTCGCCGGCAAACATTCTGGTAGGATCTTCGCCTTCTCTTTTCAATGGAAACACACCAGCTGTGTATGGAAACTCACCAGGAACATTTTCCTGTAACTGCCATTTTAAAATATCACCCCAATCTTTATAACGAGGTAGATAAACTTTAGCCAGATTAGTGCCTGATAAACTTTTATAAGTAAGAGGCTGTTTGATTACTTTATCTCTTACCTGAAATTCATAAAATTCTTTGCTATAGCGATCTTGAATAGACGACCAATTGGTAACTAACTTTCTACTTACATCATCCAATTTAGCTTCTGTATTTTTCAACGCTTCTTCGATAGCAGATTTGGTTTCTGAAGATGCGTTTTGTAGCGTATTTAAAACGCCACTCAATTGATACCATTTACTTGCTAAGTCGCTTTGTTCATCAACCCAATTATCATAAGCTTTGATAGTTTCAGCAATTTCAGAAAGGTACCTTACTCTTGCTGGCGGTATAATGGTCGATTGATTAGCGGTTTCTTTTTTAAGTGTACTTTCTATATTATTATCACTGAAAGAAATGCCTGTTTTGGCAGTAACTTTTTCCATCAGTCTTTCAAACAATTCATTTACACCGGCATCATTAAATTGAGCAGCAATAGTTCCCACAATTGGCAATTCATCATCTTTGGCATCCCATAAACCATGATTGCGTTTGTATTGTTTGCGCACATCATGCAAGGCATCCAATGCTCCTGCTTTGTCAAATTTATTGACACAAACCACATCGGCATAATCAAGCATGTTTATTTTTTCCAATTGCGAAGGCGCACCATATTCGGGCGTCATCACATACATACTAATATTGCAATAATCTAAAATAGACGCATCGCTTTGTCCAACACCCGCACTTTCCAGAATCACAAAATCATAACCTGTTGCTTTGCATATATCAATAGCATCTTGTACATATTTGCTTAATGCCTTATCACTTTCGCGAGTAGCCAAACTGCGCATGTAGGCTCTTGGAGAAGAGATCGAATTCATTCTGATACGATCACCCAACAATGCCCCACCAGTTTTTTTCTTGGAAGGATCAACAGAAATTACCGCAATGGTTTTATCTGTGTAAGTATGTAAAAACCTTCTTACGATTTCATCTGTAACTGAAGATTTACCTGCCCCACCGGTTCCGGTAATACCTAATACAGGTGCATTACTTTTTTCAAGTTCTATTTTATCTACTCCAGCAAACACCCCATTTTCTGCATTGGTGATGCTTCTTGCGATTTTTCTCACATCAATCACCTCACCTAAAGTCATTGGTGATTGATAATTGCCATCGCCTGTCAATTCGAAATCACATTGGCGAATCACATCTTCAATCATACCTTCCAATCCCATTTTACGGCCATCATCAGGAGAATAAATTCTTGTGATACCATAATTATGCAACTCTTCAATTTCATCAGGAAGAATAGTTCCACCACCACCACCAAAAATCTTGATATGACCACAGCCATTTTCTTCCAGCAAATCCTTCATGTATTTAAAAAACTCGACGTGACCACCTTGATAGCTGGTTATGGCAATACCTTGTACATCTTCCTCAATGGCACATTCCACAATTTCAGCTACACTTCTGTTATGTCCAAGGTGAATAATTTCTGCGCCCTTACTTTGTAGGATTCGACGCATGATATTGATTGCGGCATCATGTCCATCAAATAACGAAGCAGCCGTTACAATTCTCACTTTTTGTTGGGTAGAAAAACTCATAGTAAAAGCAAATTTTTATTCAACGATTAACAAGAGCCAATATGGCTAGCTTTTAGATATTATTAAAATATCATTGCATTTAACCTTGCTATTTTGTTGACGGGGCAAAATTACAGATAAAAATGTGCGAAAAATCTAATCAAGGGGAATTGTGGAGATGAAAAGGAAATGTTGAAATTGAAAATTTGTGGTTGTAAAAGTGGGTGTTTTTTTGAATATTGCGATATTGCAATATCGCAATATCGCAATATTACGTTCATCCAAACCGAACAGCCAAATATTTAGACTGATATTTCTTCAGTCCCTGATAATATTTCTTCAAAGCGTATTGAAATAATTCAAATCTACTACTTCATGAGATAGGTCAAGTTTGCAAACTCTTGTATGGTAAGCTGTTCAGCTCGTTTATTAAAAATATCATCTCCAAGTACTTCAGCAGTAAACTGGCTTTTCAAGGCATTTCTCAACGTCTTTCTGCGCTGGTTAAACGCTGTTTTTACTAATACCCAATAGGCACGGTCTGATTTTACTTTTAAAGGCTCCTGCCTGCGGGTTAAGCGTATTACACCACTTACCACTTTGGGTGGCGGATTGAAACATTCGGCAGGAACATCAAATAAATATTCTACATCGTAGTATGCTTGAACCAATGCGCTAAGTACACCATATACTTTAGAACCGGATGGCGAGGCTGCCCTATCGGCTACTTCTTTTTGAAACATGCCAATGGCAACCGGCACATGTTCTTTCCATTCGAGGATTTTAAAAAGTATTTGAGTTGAAATATTGTATGGGAAATTGCCAATCACCGTAAAACTTTCCTGGAAAGGCATGTCAATATCCAGAAAACTGGCTTCAATGATTTTGTCTTTTAATACGTCATATTTTTTATGGAGATAATCTACTTTTTCTTTGTCGAGTTCTACTGCTTTAAAATCAACATCAGTCAGTTTAATCAACTCTTTTGTCAACGCACCTGCACCCGGACCAACTTCCAACAATCTATTGTAGGGATTGGCTTTCAGCGCATCAACAATTTTCTGTATGATCAATTCATCTTTCAAAAAATGTTGCCCGAGTGATTTTTTAAGTGTGTACATTAGAGCAAAGGTAGGGTAAAGCTGGATAGAGCTGGATAAGTTGGATAATGCTAGATAAGCTAGATGCTAGATGCTGGATACTTGATAACAACTTGAACTCATTGAACTTATCAAACCTTTTGAACAAATCATCTTCTGACTCGGTCGGAAACCTTCGTCGTCCTCAAAAACGCAACGTCCCTTTCAGGAGATATTGCTGAGAAGGATGAAACCCCTTGAACATATTGAACTAATTGAACCTTTTGAACTAATTGCCTCAAAAAAGCAACGCCCCTTGCAGGAGACATTGCTGAAAAATACGAAACCTATTGAACTCATTGAACCTCCCAAACCTTTTAAACAAATTCCTGCTAAAGTCGTATTTTCGCACCTCAAATCAAGTTGACAATGAGCGTACATTCAGAACATAAGCCGATTATAGGATTCAGTTGTGGTGATATCAATGGCATCGGCATTGAGTTGATTATAAAAGTGTTGAGCGATAGCAGAATTTTAGATATCTGTACGCCAGTGGTTTTTGCCAATAATAAAGCTATTAATTTCTACAGAAAAACTTTACCGGAAGCCAACATCAACTTCGCAATCATTAAGGATTCTACTAAAATCAATCCAAAACAAGTTAATCTTTATAACTGCTGGGAAGAAGAAGTAGAAATTACTCCCGGAACCATGAATGACATTGGTGGTAAATATGCCGTTATTAGTTTAAAAACCGCCACTGAAGCGTTGAAAGCAGGAAAGATTGATGGCTTGGTTACGGCTCCCATTCACAAAAAAAATATTCAGACTTCTGATTTTAATTATACAGGTCACACTCCTTTTCTTAAAAAATCTTTCGGTGTTAATGATGTGGTGATGTTGATGGTGGCGGAGAATATGAAGATTGGTTTGCTGACTGAGCACTTACCAGTAAAAGAAGTTTCTCAAGTAATTACCAAAGAAAGCATCATTAGTAAACTGAATTTGATGAACCAATCTTTGAAAAGAGATTTTTGCATCAACAAGCCACGCATCGCTGTTTTGGGATTAAATCCTCATGCAGGCGATGAGGGACTAATAGGAAAAGAAGAAATCGAAATCATCAAACCTGCTATCAAAGACGCCAAACAAAAAGATATTTTCTGTTTTGGTCCTTATAGCGCTGATGCGTTTTTCGCGAGAGGTCAGCATGAAAAATTTGATGCAGTTTTGGCTTTATATCACGATCAAGGTTTGATTCCATTCAAATCTTTATCACTTGGTGAAGGCGTTAATTTTACAGCAGGATTGAATGCGGTAAGAACATCACCGGACCATGGAACTGCCTTTGATATCGCCGGAAAAGGTATTGCAGATGAGACTTCTACTAGACAATCTTTATACACTTGTATCGATATCATCAATAATAGAAAGGAATTTGATCAGCAAAGAGCAAATCCGTTAAGAAAGATGAGCGCCTCTATGTTAGCAAGGGCTGTTGATGAAAAAATTTCGGAAGACTAATTCGAAATTTATTTAAACACATCATCTGAAATTCCTTTGTTGATGATGTATTTCGACAATAATATTTCCGCTTCTCCTTTTTTGGGTTTATCTGATTTTGTAGCCGCTTTATTGGATGACCCATCATCGAAATCAAAAGTTATTCCCTTTGGCAATTTGTAATCTTTGGTATTGAAAGAAAACAAAATCTTATCCGGCAGTCCATATTCTGCATACAAACTATATTTCATTTTCAATTCATAAGTACCGTTTTCCTTTGTAGTCGTTTTGCTTTTTACAATTAAAGAATTGGCAGGATCAATATAAAGTGTGGTTAACACCATATCACTATTATCATCATTCGGCAATAACTTAGCGACTCTTACATTTATATTGTCTACTTTATCTGCACCTGCATCAATAATTGTAAAATCGTTACCTGAAAATAAATTATTCAAATTGATACTCATCGCACCTTTAGGCACAAACGAAACTCCTTTTTCACTTTTCAATTTTAGTTTGCCTGGTTTTTTAAAATAGAGCTTAATATTAGCAACCGGAATTTTTAAAAATGCGACATTGGTTTTCATTTTACCGCTGGCTTCATAGTCGGACACTTTATCGAGTTTTTTTCTGGCATTTGATACCAATACATTAATATCCTGCGCAACAGTTATTTGACAGAAAGCGATTAAAATAAAAACTAAACTTACAATTCTCTTCATCATAATTTTTTTAAGACAGAATATCTTTTTTTCGAAATGAATAAATAGCGACACCCAAGAATAATACGATATGTGCCATTAATATATACAGACTGTTTCTAATGGCGGCCCAGTTTTCAATAGAGCCTTTTATCGGTTGTCCATCACCGTCAGTACCGATGTAAAAAAATCCTTTCCAACCAACGAGATAGGAAGTAAACAACCAAGGTTTCACATTTTTATCAATAATAGGCACATTGATATTTGATACAATCGTAAAAAATATCACAATACAAACAGTAGCTACAATCGGACCGATAGAATTTTCAGCAAAAACTGAAAGTAAAATTCCTAATGAAGCAATTACTGTAAGTGCAACAGCTGCATATCCAAAAGCAGCGAAATACCTCCATAACACATCATCTTTGGTAATCTGCAATATCTGCGACTCCTCACCTTTTACTCTGAAAATTAGCATATCGTCAGCACCAAAAATAAACAGGCTTACAAACAACGCCATGACAGCCATCCATATCAATAAGAAAACGGTAAATAAAAAAGAAGCAAAAAATTTCACCATGATCAATTGTGTTCTGCTGACAGGTTTTGTCATGATTAATCGTAATGTTCCCATATTCGCTTCGCCAGAAATAGCATCTCCTGCAATCAACGCCACCAATATCGGAACCTGCACCAGCAAAGTATTGAGAATGATATAACACATGAAATAACCATTAATCGCTTTCGAACGATCGAGTTCAAAATTATCTTGCACGTTTTGCAACATGAGATTCATGTAACTCTGTCCATCAGCTTTGAAGGCAAATTGAAATATCAATACTATAGCCGTAATAGCAGCAAAGGCAATATAAGTCCGAGGCCTTCTCGAAATTTTAAACAACTCAATTTGTAAAAGGCTCAACATGTTTTTCGGATTTTGTAAGTTTCAGGAAATAATCTTCCAATGAATGACGAGGTTGTATTAATTGTATGTCAATATTTTTATCAGACAAGAATCGAATGATTTTGGGGATGTCATTTTTACTGGTCTCCAGTTGAATTTGATAATCATTCATGGTCAGCTTTTGATTCCATTCAGATTGAGAAAGTTGATCAAATGCGAACTGGTTATTGGTGGTTTCAATGCTAACTATAGTTTTAGAAGGATCTAATAAAGTCTTCACTTCACCTTCCACAATTTTTTTTCCTTTATGAATTATGATCATCCTGTTGGCAATAATTTCAATCTCGCTGAGCAAATGTGAAGAAACCAGAATTGTTTTTCCTCTTTCATGACTGAGTTTGAGAATTAAATTTCTGATATCGGCGATGCCTTGTGGATCCAAGCCATTGGTAGGTTCATCTAAAATGATAAATTCAGGATTGTGAACCAAAGCGACAGCAATACCTAAGCGCTGTTTCATACCCTGACTGAAAGTTTTTACATTGCTGTCGAATCTGTCGGCGAGCCCTACCACATCAAGCTGTTCCATCAATGTGGCTTTGGATAATTTCAATCCACTCATCTTTGCAAACAGATTCAGATTTTCATAAGCAGTTAAATACTTATACAAGTCTGGTCTTTCAATTACCGCACCGACTTGCTGTAAAATTTCTTTTCTGTTTTGTTGTAAATTTTTTCCGAACAATTCAATCTCTCCCGAGGTTTGTGTAATCAAGGTAAGTATCATTCTGATGGTGGTAGATTTTCCGGCGCCATTCTCACCAAGGAATCCAAACACATCACCTTTATTGACTGTAAAACTTAAATTGTTTACGGCATGGAACTGACCAAAAGATTTGCAGAGTTGATTTACGTTAAGTAATGCTTGCATGATGTTATGATAACATAATTAAAGTGATAAAGTTTGATCCACATCATCAATTTGCTCGTAAGTTTTTATTGCAGTAAAAAAATCGGCAACAGCAAGATTTCCTTTCTCCGTTATTTTACAAATCGTAAGTGGATAATTGCCTTTGAATTGTTTGACAATATCTATAAAACCTTCTTTTTTCAATTTATTCAATTGAATACTCAGGTTACCAACCGATAATCCAGACTTATCTTTTAAAGTTTTGAAGTCAGCTTCCAGATTTTTTTTCAAAAAACAAATAATCGACAGTCGAGGTTGCGACAACAACAAAGGGTCTAAATTCTGAAACATTGTATTTATTTTTAATGATTGAGTTTTAGCAAATCTGGGTTTCTGTTTTTAAAAATCAGGATTGCTTTCTATTATTTTGGAAGAAATCCACCTCATTTTCGAACTTAATGAGTTGATTTTGATTAATAAATGACGAAATGATGTGATTACCATTTCTCTAAAATTGAAATTACTAATTAATTTTATTGTAAAACTAGTTTACATAATTAACTACATTTTTTTTTATTTTTCCGATATAGAAAATCA
>CALCNY010000131.1 GCA_937897585.1 uncultured Chitinophagaceae bacterium
AACAGTAACACCTGTAATCAACACCATTATTGAAAACAATAATGATGTGACTGTCTACACCGGTTTTCCTTTGTTTGAAGAAATGACTTCAACTGATTCAGTACAACTATTAAAATGGGCTGAGGCAAGAAAAAAAGCATACAGTGGTTCCGTGCTTCATTTTATGAGAAGTCTATATGATATGCAGTTGGCTGAAGAAGGATTTGAAATTCAGTTTATTGTAAAAATGAATGACAACGACACAGCGCTGAAGCTAAAAGATTTTTATGGAGCGCTTAATGTTTCTGCTACAGACAGTATCAGTCCGATAACTATCATGCCAAATCAGCCTGCTGTTGGTGTGATTTACAGAAATGAAAAACCATCAGAAGCATATCTGAAGGAAAATGAATTTGAACCATCAAAGTTTCAATTTTCAACATTGAATTTTCTACCTAGAAAAAAGATTTCAATCGAACAAAATGGTTATTATTTTGAACAGAATGATTTGACGTTTACTGGTTATTGGTCATGGATGAGAATGGGAGATGCATTGCCGTATGATTATGAAAAATGATAACCACGAATTCACGAATTATTTTCACCGCGGAGAAGTGAGAAAGCAGAGGTTACGCTGAGAATTTAAAACAATACTGCATTTAGTCGGAGCTATTTGCCACTTCCTTATTCCTTATTATTTATTTTCTTCGACTGAACATTTCATTTCCCAAATCCACTTAATTATTTCTTATTTTCTAATTCTAACACCTTCTCCCACAACTCCGGAATTCTCTTCACCCATACCAATTCTTTTTGTTTGGTTCTCGCATCTTGTACAGGTGAACCAAAATAAATTTTACCGGCTTCCAAATCACCGCCTACTCCGCTTTGTGCCAATACAACTGCATTCTTTTTAATGGTAAGTGTTTTACTCACACCAACTTGTCCCCATAATGTAACACCATCTTCGAGAGTTGTAGCGCCTGCAATACCCACTTGTGCAGCAATCAAACAATTTTTTCCAATTACAGTATCATGACCAATATGTATCATGTTGTCGAGTTTAGAACCTGCACCAATAATGGTATCATGACTAACACCACGATCAATAGTACAACCTGCACCGATTTCTGCATAATCTTCAATGATTACTCTTCCACAATCAGGCATTTTTTTATACCATACTTCTCTGTCTTTTTTGGTGTTGTAATAAAATGCATTGCCGCCGATTACAGCTCCTGCTTGAATGATTACATTATCGCCAATAATGCAATGGTCCATGATGGTGACGTTGGGATAAATGATACAATTTTTTCCAATAGTAACATGATTACCAATAAAAACATTTGGGTAAACAAAACTGCCTTCACCAATAATTGCTGATTCACTTTTTAAAGTTGATGAAGGTTCAAATGGACGAAAATGATTTACGATTTTACAATACGCATCAAATGGGCTGTCAACTAATAACAATGCTTTTCCTTCCGGCGCTTCCATTTCTTTATTGATGATAATGTAAGATGCCTCACTATTGATGCACTTGTCGTAATATTTTGGATGATCTACAAACACCAAATCTCCAGTAGATACTTTGTGTATTTCATTGATGCCTGTTGCTGAATAATTATTATTGCCGATAATTTTTGTGGCGTTGATCAATTCGCCAATCCATTGAATGGAAACCGGTGAAGGAAATTGCATGATTAGTTTTTTGTTTTGGATGATTTGTTTTTTTCTACGAGATGATTTTCACCCCACTGTTGCATTGAAGTAATAATAGGTTGCAAAGTTTTACCGTAAGGTGTAAGACTATATTCTACTGTAGGCGGAACAGTGGCAAATGCTTTTCGCTTTATTACTTTTTCTTTCTCCAGCTCTTTCAATTCTTTGACGAGCATTCTGGAAGTGATGCCATTGATATCTCTTTCCAGTTCTTTAAATCGCAAGGTTTCTTTTTTTAATAAACTGTATATAATGGAAAAGCGCCATTTGCCTTTAAAAATGTTTAAAGTATATTTAAAAGGACAAGAAAGTAAAATATTTTTTTCGGCCATGAATCACTGTTTACTTCATTACTTACAAAAAGTATATTGATATACATTTAAGTAACTGGTTACAAATATATATCAATGTATTATATTTGCGGTAACAAAAATAAAATTAGATCGGAAGAGCACACGTCTGAACTCCAGTCACCGATGTTTATCTCGT
>CALCNY010000132.1 GCA_937897585.1 uncultured Chitinophagaceae bacterium
ACACATCAATTACTTCACTAACTCACAAGTCAAATTAATAAAGGGAGATATTAAAATTGGCGGAAAAAAAATTGGTTATATAGAAGGGGCGGGAGATAAAGTTTCTGAGTCATTATCACAAATTGGATATGATGTTACTACGCTTCGAAAAGAAGATATTACAAAGTCATACTTAAAACAATTCGATGCAATTGTAACTGGTGTTCGTGCCTATAATACTAATGAATGGTTGAATGATGTATATGATGTGCTGATGAATTATGTAAAAGAGGGTGGTGTATTATTGGTTCAATATAATACCAGCAATCAGTTGGGGCCTGTGAAAGCAAAAATTGCTCCTTTTCCTTTCAATATCACCAGAAACAGGGTTACCGATGAAAATGCAAAAATGAATATTTTAGTTCCAGATCACCCTGTTTTTAATGCGCCAAACAAAATCACTGATTTGGATTTCAATGGTTGGATTCAGGAAAGAAGCATTTACCATGCAGGCGATGTAGACTCCAATTATGTGAAATTATTAAGCAGTAAGGATCCTTCTGAGGTAGAGAATGATGGTAGTTTAATCGTAGCTAATTATGGAAAAGGTAGATTTATTTATACTGGAATTTCTTTTTTCAGGCAATTACCGGCGGGTGTAACGGGTGCGTATAAGTTATTTGCTAATTTATTGACCAATAAATTTGTAGTAATTAAAAGATATTAATCTTGTAGAGGATTTTTTATTTCCATTTATGTAGACCGTTACAACAACCCCACCGTTTCAACGTAGCCCACCGTTTTAACGATGGGTGCAGAGGATTTTCCCGTTTCAAAACCTCCGTTTCAAGGTAACCCGCCGTTTCAACTTAGCCCACCGTTTCAACGGTGGGTGAGAAGAGAAAATTTATTCAGAAGATTCAACCATATAAGTCATAACATCTTTCCCATCAGCAATTATTCTCACAGGGTAAGTATCTTCTTTTTTGAACATGTAACTAAAGAATATTTCATTTCCTTTGGTGGTAAAATTTACTCTTTCAGGTTTTTGTTGTTTAGTACCTTCGCCGATGATAATAGAAATATTGCTGATGCTTTGAACATCATTTGCTTTAAAGCTGAATAAATTGGAAGTAGTTGTTTTTGTTTTAATGAAACCATTGACAGGGTTGGGTTTGGTTACACCCAATTGATAAGCACCTTCGTTTATTAATGGTAGTGAGTAGAAATCTTTGACGCTTTTTGAGCCTTCTCCCAGCAACCAAGCTTGATTATCTGGGAAGTGATCAAGATTGAAAACGTTTTTATTGGCAAAGAAATAATCACCAGAAAATTTATGGGTGAATCGAGTTTGTTTGGTATCTAGATAACCGCTTGCTTTTGCGGCATCTACATAATACCATGCGTTTGGACTAGTCCCTAATTGTATCACATTCCATGAGAAGTTGGTGGCGTCAGGTATTTCATTTATTTGTTCAGCATTGTATTTGGTATAACCATCTACAACCAAACAACGAATATCTGCTTGGCTGCACATTTCTTGAAACAGCATGGCAAAACCCAGAGGAGTTGTTTTTCTTAATTTAATTACATTTTCAGGTTCGGTGTTTTTATTGTCTGCAGAACGAATAGCTTTTGGATCCATTTCTATATTATTGGCAATCCAAGTGTAAATGGCGCGTGCTTTATTTTCTTTATCTGTAAATGGGGAAGTGATGGTGTCGGCAATAGTAGCGACGTTGGATTTTTCAAGCGGGCCAATTTCAAAAATGAAATTGTCTGTTTTTTGATACTTGTTATTTGAAACCTGAGATATTCCTTTATTCCAAAACAAAAAACTGATGAAAAAAATAAAAGAATATCTCATGGTTCAAATGATTAATTAAAGTGTGGAGTGAAGATTATTCGCTGTCCTTAGATTTGCCGTGAGTAGCTTTGTAAGTTTCTAATTGTTGCGGAGTAAGGATAGCTTTAAATGCTTTAGAATTTTCTTTTTTCAAATCCTTCAATTTAGCCGCTTTTTGATCTGCTGCTAAAGTAGCATCTGCTTCAATTTTAGCTTTTTCAGCTTTGTTCTTTTTGCTTAATTCCTTCACTTTGCTTTTCTGGTCATCAGTAAGATTTAGGTCTTTGTACTTGTCTTTGTGGTCTTCTGATTTTGCTGCAGGAGCAGTTGAAGTAGCAGGTGCAGGTGCGGCATTTAATTCTTTTTTGTTTTGAGCAAAACTGCTTGCACTAATCAGTACTAAAGAAGCAATAACAATTGATTTTTTCATTTTTGATTTTTTAATTTTAAATAATTGATTTAATAGAATAGTTGACTTTTTTTAGTTTAATAATTTTTTTCTTTTTTAGATTTCTTTTTCTTTTTTTCTTCTTTAATGTTCTTATCAACATTGTTTAAAGATTCGTTTTTTATAGTTTTTGCTAAGTCACTTGATTTTTTCTCATTAAAACCTTTCATTTGTTTTGCACTTTTATCTTCTATAGTTTCAATATCAGCATCTTTTTCTTCTTTATTTTTTTTAGTATTTATGTAACTCTCTTTCTGTC
>CALCNY010000133.1 GCA_937897585.1 uncultured Chitinophagaceae bacterium
AGTAATTTTATTTTTCAATTGCAATTAGTTTATACTTTTGTAACGATTATTAAAAATCTGTTCTTGAGTTGTTCTTTAATGATAACAAATGAAACAGATTTACATAACCCCAACCCTAATCCCTTCCCTCAAGACATAGACCTCGATGCCCTTACACCTAACAAAAAAATTAGTTAACCTATGTATTTATTACAGGCAGATTCTTCTGGTATTTCAAGGCTCATGTTTATAGGGACATTGGGAATGCTCACGCTTGCTATCGGGATTATTATTTTCGTGATTTTTCATCAGCGTAAAATCATCAGGTATCAGATGCAGATGAAGAAAATGGAATCAGAAAAGCAACAAGTATTGTTGAATGCGTCAATAAGATTCCAGGAAGAAGAAAGACAACGCATTGCAGCTGATTTACATGATGATGCCGGTCCATTGTTAGCCACAGCAAGATTATATCTAAATGAAAATCTGGTTAATCAGGAGAAAGCACAACAATTACAAAGTATCATCAGCGCCAAACAAATTATCGACGATGCCATCTTGCTCATCAGAAATATCAGTCACAGTTTAATGCCTCCAACTTTAAAGAACTTTGGTTTGGAAAGTGCTACAACGGATTTATTTCAGAAGATAAGCGGAAGTGGTATCATTAACGCCAGCGCAAGATTTCATGATTATAGAGAACGTCTGAAAGTTGAACAAGAACTTCTTGTGTTTCGTGTCATTCAGGAATTGGTGAACAATGTTTTAAAACACAGTAATGCCGGTTTCATACACTTAACGCAAAACAGCAGCGGCAATAATATTTATCTTAGAATTCATCATGATGGCAAAGGCATTACACAGGCCGAGTTTGATAAGTTGAATGAAAGTGCACAAGGACTTGGATTGAAGAACATCGCCAGCAGAATGAATGTTTTAAACGGAAGAATTTATTTTGAAATCGACCCGAGTCAAACCTATTATAAAATTACAATAGAAGTACCGAGAAAGGGGATTGTGTAGATGCTGGATGGGATGGATAGGCTGGATAAGCTAGATAGGCTGGATATGAAACTAACTTTCTCCTTTTGTTCTTTATCACAAACTAATTGTATTTTTACAACTGCATTATGAGTGAATCCCATCAGATAACAGTTGCCATTGCCGACGATCACAAACTTTTCAGAAAAGGCGTAATTCTATCCATGCGTCAATATACCAATATCAAATTCGTAATGGAAGCGGATAATGGGGAAGATTTAATTAATAACATTGGCGAGTTCAATCCTGATGTTGTGTTATGTGATTTAAAAATGCCCAAAAAAGACGGTATCGATACGACCAAATTACTTACCAAATTATATCCTCATATTCGGGTAATCATTTTAACCATGTATGAAGATGAAAGATTTGTAGGGCACCTTATGGATTGTGGAGCCGCAGGTTATTTATTGAAAAGTACTGATCCTGCAGAAATCAAAAAAGCCATTACAGATGTGATGAAAACTGGTTTTTATCTCAATCCGTTTGTAAATAAAGTACTCATCAAGAAGAATTATTCCAAACAAAAATTCAATCCTAGTCTTACTTCAGAAGTGGTGTTAAGCGACAGAGAAAAAGAAGTACTCACGCTTGTTTGCATGGAATTTACCGCTCAGGAAATTTCTCAGAAAATGGATATTAGTCCACGTACTGTAGAAGCTATTAAAGACAGACTGATGGAAAGATTCGGTGTGAAAAATTCAGTAGGACTGGTATTTTATGCGATGAAAAACCAGTTGATTGATTAGTCTGTCGATTTGGTGATTTGGAAATGTGCCAATTTGGAAATATAATATCAGCTAATTACCAAATTATCAAATCAGCTAAAAGAGTCCAAATAAAGTTGAGTCTATCTTCGTAATAATCTCTCCCAAATGTTCTTCTTTTTCAGCAAATTTATTGGTGTCGGCATCGATGATTAAAAGTGCGCCGTCCTTATAATTTTCAATCCAGTTATTGTAGAGGTCATTTAATTTTTTCAAATAATCCAATCTGATATTTTCTTCGTATTCTCTACCACGTTTTTGAATTTGTCCAACTAATGTAGGAACGGAGGCTTTCAGATAAATTAATAAATCCGGAGGTTGAACCATTGTCTTCAATGTTTCGAAAAATTGATAATAGTTGTCGAAATCACGTTTGCCCATCAAACCCATGTCGTGAAGGTTTGGCGCGAAGATGTTGGCATCTTCAAAGATGGTTCTGTCTTGAATAACGGTTTCGGTACCACGCTGAATTTCGAGTAACTGATTTAGCCTGCTATTCAAAAAGTATATTTGAAGATTGAAACTCCAGCGAGGCATGTCTTCATAAAAATCATTCAAATACGGATTGTGGTCCACATCTTCAAATTGAGGAATCCATTTGTAATGTTTGCTGAGCAATTCGGTTAAGGTTGTTTTACCCGCTCCGATATTTCCGGCAATAGCGATGTGCTTTGGTTTTTTTAACTTGGCCATAATCCTTCAAAAAATTTAACTAGGCACGAAAGTATTGAATAAATATTCAGAAAAAAATCGTTTTTCAAAAAAATCAGAAATAATTGAGTCCCATGACTTCTCTTACCAGCTTCATAGTCTTTGCTGCACTTTCACTGGCTTTTTGGGCGCCTTTTTTCATTACTTCTACTAAATAAGCATCATTAGCTAGGATATCATCAGTTTTTTGCCTTATCGGCGCCATAAATGAAATCATATCTTCTGCCAACTGTTTCTTTAAATCTCCATATCTAATGGTACATTCATTGAAATCGTTTTCATATTTCTTAATCACATCTTCACTGCAAACCAGCTTCATCAACATGAAAATATTTTCTATATAATCAGGCATCACCGAGTTCTTTTCTGTAGGACCACTATCTGTTTTGGCCTTCATTACTTTTTTACGGATTGTTTCATCATCATCAGCAAAATAAAGTGTGGACATGTTGTTCTCACTCTTGCTCATTTTACCTGATCCATCCAAACCAGGAACTTTAATGAGTTGTTCATTGTAGTTGAAAGCATGTGGTTCAGGGAAGATTTCGCCATATCTGTGATTGAATCTAACCACAAAATTTCTGGCCATTTCCAAATGTTGCTCTTGGTCTTTACCTACAGGCACATGGCTGGCACGATGCATGATAATATCTGCTGTTTGTAAAACAGGATAAGTTAGTAAACCGGCATTTACATTCTCGGGGTGTTGTCTGGCTTTGTCTTTAAAGGTTACCGTTTTTTCTAATTCGCCTTTATAAGCCAACATATTTAAATACAAGTACAATTCACCTGTTTCATAAATATGACTTTGACAATAAAAAGTTGCTTTTTCAGGATCAAGACCGCAGGCGATATTTTCTGCTAAAACTCTTCTCACGTTATCTTTCAGCGTCTTTGTGTCAGGATGTGTTGTGAGAGAATGCAAATCGGCAATCATGAAATAACATTCAAATTCGTCTTGCATGCGCACATAGTTTCTTATGGCGCCAAAATAATTTCCGAGATGCACCATGCCGGTAGGTCTGATGCCACTCATTACTATATTTGAAGGAAGATTTGGATTTTTTTCTCCTGTTTTTTGTTGCTCGCTCATTGTCAGAAAATAATGGTGGCGAAGATAATAAATATGAATGTAAGTTCGATTACTTTTGCGCTATGGAAATTAATGAAGCAATGGTGGATAAGTTGGCTTCTTTATCGAAGCTTGAATTCAATTCAGTTGAAAAAACTGAGTTGATTGCTGATTTGCAGAACATGCTGATATTTGTCAATAAGCTTCAGTCATTAGACACCACTAATGTGGATCCTTTGCTTTACATTACAGATAATAAAAACATCCTTAGAGCAGATGATGTAAATTCCGAAATCAATAAAGAACAAGCTTTACAAAATGCTCGATTAAAAGACGAACAATTTTTTAAAGTACCTAAGGTTATCAAAAAATCATGAACACAATTATCCATCTCGAAAATATTCTTAAAAGTTATTTCTTAGGAAAGAACGAATTACAGGTACTTAAAGGTATCGACCTCGACATCAATAAAAACGAATATGTAGCTCTTATGGGCCCTAGTGGATCAGGGAAGTCAACATTGATGAATATATTAGGATGCTTGGATTCGCCTTCCGGTGGTAAATATGTGTTGAATGGAAAGGATGTGAGCAGGATGCATGATGATGAGCTCGCAAAAGTTCGTAATGAAGAAATTGGTTTTGTGTTTCAACAATTCAATTTGTTACCAAGATTAACAGCAGCAGAAAATGTGGCCTTACCATTAGTGTATGCCGGCATTTCAAAAAAAGAAAGAAATGAAAGAGCAATTGCAGTTTTACAAAAAGTAAAGTTGGAAGATAGGATGCATCACAAACCCAACGAGTTAAGTGGTGGACAATGTCAACGTGTAGCTATAGCCAGAGCGTTAATCAACAATCCTTCAATTATTTTGGCAGATGAACCTACTGGAAATTTGGATTCCAAGACTTCCCATGAAATCATGGAGATGCTGGGAAAAATTCATTCAGATGGAAATACAGTAGTGCTAGTTACACATGAAGAAGATATATCCATGTTTGCTCATCGCGTAGTACGCTTAAGAGACGGTTTGATAGAAACGGATAAAATAAATGCCAATCCTTCAACAATTGTAACTGTAGTTTAAACAATTTCTACATTTGGTTGTTCAACGTCTTCATTAATCAAGATTTCAAAAAAATGGCAATAAAGATATACACCAAAACCGGAGATAGCGGTACCACTAGTCTAATTGGAGGAACAAAAGTTCCAAAAAGTCACCTGAGAATTGAAAGTTACGGTACGGTAGATGAATTGAATTCATACATTGGGTTGGCAAATGACTTAATTAGTCATGAACACACTAATAATATGTTGAAAGAAATACAAGACAGATTATTTACAGTTGGATCTTCATTAGCTTGTGATCCAGATAAAGAGCCGATGATGAAAATTCCTGATTTAAAAGAATCAGATGTTAGCTTATTGGAATCTGAGATAGATAAAATGAACGAAGTACTACCTCCTATGAAATCCTTTATTTTACCGGGCGGTCATCAGGCAGTTTCCACACTTCATGTCTGCCGATGTGTATGCAGAAGATCCGAAAGAATCTGTGTGTTATTGGATCAACAAAATATTTTTGTGGATGCACTTGTTATCAAATACCTGAACCGTTTAAGTGATTATTTATTTGTGTTATCAAGATATATCGGACATCAATTACAAGTGGCTGAAATTCCCTGGAAGGCAAGAATAAGCGGATAATTTCTTTTTTTTTATAAAAACTTTGAAATTCTTTTACCAAGTAGGGTAAAATTCAATACTTTTGCACTCCTTTTTTAAGGAGATGCCGGGGTAGCTCAGCTGGTTAGAGCACAGGATTCATAACCCTGAGGTCGGCAGTTCAAGTCTGCTCCCCGGTACTAAAGAGGATTTTTCAAACAAAATTGAAGAATCCTCTTTTATTATGTCCTCACATCAGCTTGACAAAAAAGAAAATAACTCCACAAATTGATATCTAAATCTGTTTAGATATTGGTTGTTTTTTGCATAATAGAAAATTACTTGCCGGATAGTGTTTTTTGAAAGGGTCGTTTAACTTCAAGTTCGTCGAAAAAAATGAACTATGAAGATACATTCATGTTTTCGAATCCTAAATCAGTGATTAACTATTTTTGAAAAAAAGTTTTAGCTATAAAAAAATCCAAAGCCTAATTTTTTATTTTACAATCTTTATGGAATAGTTTCAAATAATTTCTTTTAAAACTTCATTTTACTATCTATTGTTTTTCTTTAACATCGAAGGATTATACTTTACC
>CALCNY010000134.1 GCA_937897585.1 uncultured Chitinophagaceae bacterium
CACAAAGTTTGGTGTCGTAAACAACAAAGGTGAAATCCTAGTTCAGGGAAGAATACCTAGTAATGAACATGATTTTATTGAAGATTTTATTCAAGAGTTGTTTTTGAAATTGTCGCCTATGATAAATGAGGTTGGCGGCATAGAAAATATTATAGGTATTGGTATGGGCGCACCCAATGGTAATATCTATTCAGGTACTATTGAATATGCACCAAACTTGAAATGGAAAGGAATTATTCCTATGGCTGAGTTGATAACTAAAAAATTCGGTGTGCCTGCAAAATTAACCAATGATGCTAATGCAGCTGCAGTTGGCGAAATGATGTATGGCTGTGCCAAAAACATGAAACATTTTATCACCATTACATTAGGCACTGGAGTAGGAAGTGGAATCGTAATTGATGGAAAAATCGTTGTTGGACACGATGGCTTTGCTGGTGAATTAGGACATACCATAATCCGTCCAGGTGGTAGAATGCATAAAAATACGGGTATGCGTGGAAGCTTGGAATCATATGCTTCAGCAACTGGTGTAAGAGAAACAGCAATTGAATTATTGACACAATTTCCGGATAAAGAAAGTTTATTGAGAAATTACACTATAAACGAATTGACCAGCCAGACTGTATTCGAATGTGCTATGCAAGGCGATCCGATTGCTAATGAAATATTTGAATTTACAGGTGAAATTCTTGGAGAATCTTTAGCCAATTTTGTGATGTTCTCGTCTCCAGAAGCTATTGTATTATTTGGAGGTTTGACAAAAGCAGGCAACTTATTATTGAATCCTACACGTCAGGCAATGGAAGCCAATTTACTTCCCATTTTCAAAAATAAAGTGAAACTAATTTTCAGTGAATTGAATGAATCGGATGCGGCAATTTTAGGAGCGAGTGCGTTGGTTTGGTAGTTTGCTAATTTGGTGATTAGATTATTAGTTAATTTGGTAATGATTTTTCGGTTTATTCAAAATGAATGAGTATTTAGCCGTCAAATCAACTCATTACCAAATTATCAAATTGACAAATTATCAAAGTGCAGCTTTCTCACTCTCCCATTTCTTCCTTCCCCAACCAGCAATAACATGCTTTTCACTATGATAGGAGGAACGAACGAGCGGGCCGCTTTCAACGTAATCTAAGCCAATCTGGTAGCCGATTTCACGGTATTCAGCGAATTCGTCGGGGTGAACAAATCTTTCAACCGGAAGGTGTTTTTTTGTCGGCTGTAAGTATTGGCCAATTGTAATTACATCTACCCCACTGTTATGTAAATCTTTTATAGTTTGAACCACTTCTTCTTTGGTTTCTCCTAAGCCAAGCATGATGCCGCTTTTAGTTCTCATGCCGCCATCTTTGAGGATTTTTAGCGTTTCCATACTTTGCCAATATTTGGCCTGCACTCTTACCTGACGGGTTAATCTTTCAGTGGTTTCTATATTATGACTGACAACTTCAGGAGCAGCGTCGATAATGCGTTGTATTTGTTCTTTGTTAGATTTGAAATCAGGAATTAAAGTCTCGAGTGTTGTTGTTGGATTTAAAGCTTTTACGGCTTTTATTGTATTGTACCAGATAATGCTTCCTGCATCTTTCAATTCATCTCTGTCTACGGAAGTGATAACAGCATGCTTTACCTTCATTAAATGAATGGCTTCGGCAACTCTTTGAGGTTCGTCCCAATCTACTGCATCAGGTCTTCCAGTGGCTACTGCGCAAAATCCACAACTGCGAGTACAGATGTTTCCAAGAATCATGAAAGTAGCCGTACCTTCTCCCCAGCATTCTCCCATATTTGGACAATTACCACTTTCGCAAATGGTATGTAGCTTGTGAGTGTCTACCAGATTACGAACATGTTTGTATTCTTCACCAATAGGTAATTTAACACGAAGCCAATTGGGCTTTTTTAATGAGGGAGCTTGTTCTTCTGTACCTGTACCACACGACATTATGATAGAAAATTTAAATTAAAAATTGAAAGCTCAAAATTAGAAAAATAAGCCGAGATAAACTTCCGGAATTGATTTATTTCCTTCTTCCGAAAACCAGTGTAACATATGCGCCTAAAAAGTACTGGTATTGTTTCACAATAATCATTTGTGGAACCTTTTTCGAGTACAATTCAGCAGTGGCGCCAATTTCAAGACCGTTGATCATTTCATTGTATTTGCCATAATCAAACCTAAGGCCTGTTTTGGCATAAATACCAGGTGTTATTTTCATTTTACTCCAGCCTTGGCTGAAAGTGGGACCGCCAACAATCGGCCCATTTAAAAAATAATTGCTGTCCGGAGAATTGTAGCCTACAAACTCATAATTGCCATTGCCTTTGTCAACTTCAACCAAATAAGGTCTGAGCAAACCTAAAGAGATACCTCCCCCATAATTGAATGTTAAGCTAACTCCATTTTTATTTCCCTTGTTTCCCACAAGTTTTTGAATTCATTTTATTTATTTTAATTATATTGTATTAATTTACATGGGGTTTTGGGGTTTTGGGG
>CALCNY010000135.1 GCA_937897585.1 uncultured Chitinophagaceae bacterium
AGCAGAACTTTGTGCTGTACCTGTTGTCATTTTGAAGTCAACACTGTAACCCAATGCATTAACACCACTTGAAGGAATAGTTAAACCTCCTAATTGAGTCGTTAAGTTTGGAGTTAATTGTACAGCACCACCACTCAATGCAGCATTACCAGACAATACGCCTGTACCTGTTGAGCTGCTGAAATTGTTAGTGTACTGATTAACAGACACGTTATTAGAAACAGTAGCGGTGAAAGGAGAACCTGTACCTAATTGAGTACCACCAGTAGCGGCATCATACCAGGCAATAGTAGCCCCATCATTACCAGTTGCTGATACTGAAACAGTACCATTTCCGCAACGGGTAGCACCTGTTACACCTGAAATATAATTTTTGAAATAAATAGTTTTTGTTGAAGAATAAGTGGAGTCAGCACTTGAACAAGATCTCATGCTGGCACGATATGAAGTAACCACTGTAGGTGCAGCAGTATAAGTTCTGCTATAAGCACCCGGGATGGAATCCCAAGTAGTTCCACCATTGGTTGATTTCCACCATCTGTAAGTTAAACCACCAGTTGAAGTATCTGAAGCCGCATCAAAGTTCAATCCTAAGTTAGTGTTACCACCCAAACAAATTGAATCTTGCGAGGCCGTAGTTACCACTCCCGTAGGCGCGTTCGCTGGGAAGATAATCATGTTCACCTCCGCAGAACGAGCAGCATTCGTACAACCTGTTGTTAAGTTGGTATAAGAAATGCTATACAAAGTAGTTACTGTTGGAGATACTGCCAATGAGAATTTATTGATAGAATCTTTAATTACTGAAGTAGTAGAACCCACTGTTTGCGACCAAATAGTTCTGTAGTTCGCTGGTGGTGAGAAACGCCATGTTTGTGGTGAATTTCCACCAATGGTATCCGTTACACCATTCCAGTAGTTCTGTGTATTGTTTGAACATCTTGGAGCCGTTGCACCAATTGTTCTGGTACTATCCTGCAAACCGATATATTTAATCGCACTCGTAGCTGTTGAAGGTAATGAGTTGGAAGCCTGTATGATTCTCATATCGATGACACCAGTTGTTTCGTAGAATACTGCTTCAGTATTTTGAAAACCCGATCCATCATAAGCAGGTACATCAGCATATTGAATAATAAATCTTCTGTTTGGTGCAACTCCTTCTAACCAGTATCTTAATGAACCACGTCCTACCGGTGTATTGAATCTCAAATCACGTGCAGCCAAGGCTACTGTTGATGCAGGGTTTGCACTGTTAGGGAAACCTCCAGCGAAGTTATACGATGAAGAACCTGATGCACCCGGAACATTCATTACAATGGTACCGTTGGTTCCAATGAAAACTGAAGTTGCTTTTTGAGTAAAGAAGCTGAATTGGAATCCAATTGGAACACCAGAGAAGTAGCCATCATCCAATGAAGATGAAGCTGTAACTCCCGCTGGCATAGTTTGTAATGCACCATTCAAATACAAATTCACGGCATTAGCTGGAGGTGTACTCAATGCTGTTACCGGAGTAATACAAGTAGCCGTAAAGTTACCCGCTGCCAAGCCAGATCCGATGGTAGCAGATGTACCCGGACAAACACCCGAAGCAGTGGTAGTTACCGTTGCACTTGGCAATGGATACACACCCACAGAGGCATAGGCTGTTACCGAGCAACCAGCAGATTCACCAGAACCTGCACCAGTTACTGAATAGGTTGTTGTTATTAAGTTGCTTGTTGTTACAACATTACCAGTTGCAGATGCCAAAGATGGCGCACCTGCTGCTGTTGCTGTCCAAGCCCCTGCATTGAAAGTTAATCCAGCTGAAGCTGAATCTGTAGCAGTCAATGTAATGTTTCCACCAGTTCCGCAGAACGAAGGAGGATTAGATGTCAAAGACAATGTAGGAGGACCTACAGTTACTGTTTTAGTACTCGGACAACCCAAGGCATCAGTACCAGTTACAGTATAAGTAGTAGCTGTATTTGTTTGACCTACATATACGGTATCACGTTGTGTGCCAGAATAAGCACCAGTTGGCGTTGTTCCGTTATAACCTGTGAACAAGTTAGTTGTTGGTGCCCATGTATAAGTAGCTGCACCAGTAACTTTTAAATATCCACCTCTTGTTGAACACAAGTAAGTGTTGTTAGTTCCAGTTTGGTTGTTGTATGTAGAGATGGTCAACACAGGAGCCTGATTTACCAAAGCAGTCATTGTAGCTGAAGTGGTAGTCTCTCCTGATGCTGTAC
Organism: uncultured Chitinophagaceae bacterium; assembly: GCA_937897585.1. Taxonomy (GTDB): domain Bacteria; phylum Bacteroidota; class Bacteroidia; order Chitinophagales; family Chitinophagaceae; genus Ferruginibacter. The sequence continues at coordinate 2,241 of CALCNY010000135.1, forward strand.
AAGTCATGATACACTGGTAGTAAGTTGTTTTTGTTAATCCTGTTGGGCTGTATGTTGTAGCAGATGCACCTGAGATAGTTACCCAAGCAGAATCTGGTGAAGTACGAGACTGCCATACATAAGTCAAGCCAATTGCTTCTGGAGCTTTTGGATCCAAAGCGAAGTTAGCCGGAGCACAAGTAGCAGTAGCAGGGGAAACTGTAGCAGTTCCTGCGAACGCTGGTGTACCTGAGCAATAAGCTGTAGTGAATTCATCAGCACCCATATCTGGTGTTGAAGCACTTCTTGTTTCACCATCGATATCTGTTGTAACAGCAGCGATTGGTGTACCCAAATTATCCAACGTAGTATTATTAGCCAAATTCAAATGCAAGTCTGTTGCAGATCTGAATACTGGTAAAATATTTTTAGAATTCGCATTACCACCAAAACCAGTTACTACATCTGCAAGGGCAGTTCTATTGCTACCTAAATAACCAAGGTTTGAACCTGCAGGTACATAGTAATCGTTATAGTCGATATTTGAGAAAATTGTTTTGGCCTGCGAGCTATAAATAGCATAAGCAGTTGTTGGAGCAGTTGTTGCTGTATTTACGAAAATGTTATTTCTTAAATCGATAGCATTAGCTGTTGCCGTACCTGCACCAAATGCAGCACTGGTTTGAGCAGATGCACTACCCAATGTAGTACCTAAATTAACGGTGTTGTTATAAATTTTATATCCAGCACCCTGATCAACTTTGATACCTTCTGGTCCTGAACCATAAGTGGCTGAAGTACCATAAGAAGCGATATCACTAACCATGTTATTCGCAACTAAGAAATTAGCTGTTGTAGAAGATGAACTCAACCACAAACCAACTGAAAGACCACTTGAAGTATAGTTGTTCTTCACATTTCTGATAACGTTATTCGTTACAGTCATGTTGGTTGAAGCTGCATAAATAAGGATACCGGCAGGTCTGTAAGTAGCTAAGTTAGTAGTTGAGATATTAGAAATCGTATTACCTGAAATCGTAGCATTGGTGTTGTTCTCCATTTCGATACCATAAGTGTAGTAAGTGGCACTCACTGAGTCAATGGTATTATTCGTCATAGTACAGTTTGTTGTACTTAATGAGAATATACCCGCCCAGTTACCAGCACCGGTTTGTTTCAGGTTTCTGATATTGTTATTTGTAATAGTAGTATTGGTTGTAGCAGTTCCAATAGCAATACCACCGCAAATTGTGGTACCGTTGGCTCCTGATTGAGCTAATTTATAAATGGTATTACCGCTGATGGTGTTCAGATTTCCATTGAAACTATAGATTCCTGTTACTGGAGAAGTATTGCTACTACTCAAGTTCGTAATCGTGTTATTGGAAATCACGTTGTTGATACCTGTGGCAGTACTGGTATTAATTCCAATACCCAACAATTGATAAGCACCACCATTGGTATGTGCGATATTGGCAATGGTATTACCTGTAACCGTAGTGTTTTTAACACCTGTACTAATAATGATACCATATACAGCCTCAGCCAAATTGGTACTCATGTTACCTATCTGGTTGTTGGAGATGGTAGCACCATTCAAACCGCCATTTATATAAATAGGATATTGTCTAATCTGACTGGCGTTGGTAGAATCATTTAAAATATTTCCGTCAATCAAAACGTTTTTACCATTGGTTCCAATCTCTACAGCATTTACATAAATACCTCTGGCAGATTTCTGGATTTTATTGTTTTGAATGGTGATATTTTTGAAATAACCTGCAGCAGCAGTATTGAATAAAGTATCACTCATCACAATGGCAATACTGGCAGTAGCTGATGAGTTGATATTATTACGAATCACGCAATTCTTAACGGTGATATAGTTGATGGTATCAACTCCAATAGAACCGATACCGATTACTCTTGGAGTAGTTAACGCTGTATCCTGAATTACTAAATCTCTTGAAGTAGTTCCGTTGCTAGAACCATCAATGATTACATTGCTGGCACCGTTGAAACGAATCATCGTACCCGTTCTGGTAGCTGCATCCAAATCGGTTGCTGCACCAAACGAACGACCACCATATAAAGTATCTCCTGCTTGGTGTGGCTTGATGGTAAGCGTTACCGCTCCCGTACAACCGTAAGCAACTTTATTAAGAGAAATAGTTCCTGGTTCTGTAATTCTTGAATCAATAATAGTTGCTGTAGTATTTACAGATAAACCTCCAGTGTTGATGGCATCAAACAAACCACCTGCACCAGTAACAGTAGTATAAGTACCAGTTGCACCTACAGTAACTGCACTTGCTAATGCTGTATTTATCTTGAAGGCATTAACCGTTCCAGTTAATGGGAAGTTGGAAGAAGACACTTCAACAGTAGTAGGATCGATAGCAAATGTACCGGCACTATTATTATAACTAGCGTTAGGAGTAGCGGCAGAATCCTGAGCCACTACAAAATAATATACTGAATCTCCAGCGGCTGCAATCGGATTTAATAAACTGTAATCTGCTGTAAAGCTGAATGGAGAACTTGAGTTAGAAGCTTCAACATATTTCCAGCCATCAGTTGCAGATGTGTTGTCGTTAAAAGTATTGGCAGCAGTTGATTTTTTATAATACAATCTTGGTTTGGTACCTGCACCGTTATTTACACCAGAAGCATCAGTAATAAATACATTACTTAATGTAAATCCTGTAGTACATAATTGCGCACCAATTTTGCTATAAGTAATTGAAGGACCAGTTACATCCAAAATGGCACCAGCCAATTCCCACGCACCCATATCAGGTAAAGTGGTACTTCTGATGGTACCTGCATAGTCATCAGTAACTGATGCTACAGGTGTACCAGCTCTTTCGGCCTGTGAACCAGATAATGGATATTTTAAGAAAGAAGCTGAAAGACCATCTGTACTTTGCCAGCTGATATTTTCAGAAACAGCAGATTGGTCTCTTGGTTGAGCACCACTGTTCATAAATGTTTTATAGCTCTTAAGTGTAGTTTGTGAATTTGCAGTACCGTTAGATGGAATTACACCTTCCAAATAGATAAGGTTGTTGGCTCCCGGTGTTCCTGCATAGAATAAGTTGTTGTTAGAAGTTGAAGAATAACCTGAAGGAATTGTTCCTGCAGTACCCAACGCTCTTCTGTAAGCAACGGTTTTACCCGTTCCGAAAGATGAAGTATTAGAAATGATATTGTTGATTAATGTTAAAGCAGGAGCTGCAGCAGCATAAACACCTGAGGTACTGAAAGCACCTGAAGTAGAAGTAGCCGCTACACGAATGGTATTATGATAAGCATTTACCGTTGTACCACCAGTGACGTTCAAACCGATTACCGCATTAGAAGCCGTATCGGCAGGAGCATCTAAGTTACTGATTAGGTTATTGTACAAATTAACAAGTGTACCTCCAGATACAGCTAAGCCAGATACCACACCATTGGCGTTAGCCGTAGATCCTGAGTTGGTAGTAAGGTTGTAAATTTTGTTTTTGTAAACATTGGTAGCAAGTGCACCTGTTACAGCCAAACCAGATACGGTACCTGAAGCAGCCAATGAAGTTGACAAGGTATCGATGATGTTACCATAAACGTTCACAATTGTAGAAGCGTTCGCAATAGTAAAACCAGTTACGGTACCACCGGTACCCGCAGTTGTTGGAACAGAAATCAGTTTAGCTATAGTATTGTTATAGATGTTCAATGGGTTAGCACTACTGGTTGTTGCTGGAATAGTCATACCAATCATGGCTGCAGCAGTATCTCTCAGATTATATACAGTGTTACTATATACAGATGATGTTCCTGCAAAAGAACCATAGCTGATACCTGTTACCGCACCCGCACCAGTTACCCAGTTTTGGAAGCTGTTACCAGTTGAAGTCAATGTTGGCGAACCACCTGAATGAGATATACCGGTGAGTGTACAAGCACCATTAGCATTGATACCGTTGAATGTGTTATTAGAGTGATTAACAATCGCACCGGCTGTAGAAGCACCAGATGAAGTCATACAAGTGATAGAACCACCCGCACCTGCTTTGGTGAATCCGGTAACGATGTTGTTGTTAGTGATATATTGTTTACCGGTGGCAGCCACTGCGTAAGAATGGTTGATGAAAGTTACCGCACCGGTAGTATTGATATTCATGTTGGTAAAGTTGTTGCCTTTGATAGACGCAGAGTCAGCAGCAGCAGTACCAGCAGTGAATGTGATGAACGCCCATGTACCAGTATTAGTATTACCTGGATTTCTGTATTTAATACCTCTGATGGTATTGTTCTCAATCAAATGAGTTGTTGCAGAGGTAGAACCTGTAACGTTGATAGCCAGGTTACCTGAACCGGTATTGGCAAATTGATAGTTAATCAAACTACTATCACTTGCGTTAGTACCCAACAAGTTGTTGCTCACGTTTACAGTTTGTGAAGCCGCAACTGCTCCTGTAGCCGTAATACCGGTGAACACACCACCACCGGTTGTTCCATTTTGGAAACCTTGTATGGTATTACCAGTGATAACCAAACCATTACCAGTAGCTGCATGTCTGATACCAACCATTGGAGATGAAGTACCTGTTGTAGAAGTAATTGTACCGCCAGTACCCAAGTTCGTACCATTTACTGTATAACCGGTTCTGATATTGCTGGCCGTAGTATTTCCAATGTTGTTATTAGTGATGTTAATAGTAGCTGTACCTGCCACATCAATACCAGTGAAACCACCACTTAAAGTAGTAGTAGTACCCATCGCATCGATAGATCCTATATTATTTTGGGAGATAGTTACCGTACCTGTAGAGGTTGCATAGATACCTACAACAGCACCACCACCCGAAGTATTGACAGCATAAATGTTAGACTGTCCGGATGTGGCACCAATAGTATTTCCGGTTACTGTACCAATGTTGGCATTACCTGAAGTGAGGTTGATACCACAAACGATACCATTGGTTGTACCCGCACCACTTGAAGTATACAAAGCAATACCACCGATGCTGTTATTTTGAATACTTGAAACAGTACCGGTTGTTGCTAAGGCAAGGTTTATAGCAATATATCTTGTAGCATTTGCCGTACCTGTAGTAGCAAATGCTGATGGGAATGTTCCAGTAAGTGGCACAGTGTTACCCACTAGTTGAGTAAGTCCTGTTCCTGAAGTATTCGCATAACCGATGGTGTTACCGGTGATGGTATACCCAGAACCCATACCAATATTGATACCGTTATGGGTTTGTGCACTAGTATAAATTCTTTGTGCAGACTGGAACAATTTATTATTAGTAATAGTCCATCCATTGTTACCAGAGGTATTCAAAAATATACCATTGGTTACAGAAGCATTACTATAATAGTCTGAGATTTGGTTGTTGTCGATCGTGTTTCCACTATTATCGACAGTACCACTGGTACCATTTGAGTATATCGCATTTATGGGGTAGTTGGTAAAAGTAAAAGTACCTGACAATACAGTACCCGAAGTGTTAACTGTATAAGTACCATTACCTCCCAAACCTGTACCCAATGCAGTAACAACAGTACCAGCTATTGAACTACCACCAGTCACAGTAGCACCACTGGCAATCCAGCCACTGGTAACAGCAGTTACAGTAATCGATGTAGTTGCCTGAGAAGCAGTAACCACAGCAGTAGAAGCATTGGCAGTGATGACGCAATTGTTGATATTATTATTATCGTTACCTGTTGCTACACCCGCACCGAAGAAGATAGTTCCTGAAGTAGTTGACAAGTTAGCACTCTTAAGTGTGAGGTATTTTAAAGTATTGTTGCTCGCATCGTTAATGAACATAACAGCGGCAGCGCCATTACAAGGAGAAGTACCTGTGATGGTAGTAGCAGCAACTGTTTGTGTAGTACTAATAGTATAAGTACCAGCACCACCGGTACCAGTACCATAACCAGTAATGGTAGTACCTGCTACAACGTTGGTTCCGCTCAACACCATACCGATTAAGAATTTACCGGTAGCCATGGTACCTACTGTTAAAGTTGTACCTGTTATAGAAGAGCCTGTAGAAGTTGTGGTAGCTGTTGCGCCCACTGGAGCTGTATTTACGATATTGATTAATGAGGTAGAACCGGTTTGGTTGGCACGTCCATCAAAAGTCAAATTAGAAGTTGAGTTGAAGTTGAACACTGCAGTCGCACGATCGTTACCGATAGTTACCGCAGATGCCAAAGTAGTTGGATATACTTTGATAATGAAACCTCCACCGGCACCAGCAGTTGGTCCGACAATTGGATATGTTTCAGCGTTTGTAGTAGGACTATATCCACTGGTCAATTGTAAATCAATATTGCCACTCAAACCAGAAGTATTGATGGCGTTGAAGGCAGCAGTCAGGGTCAAATAGTCACCACCTGTACCTACTGTTTTCGTACCACTCAAAGAACCGGCTGTGGTTGCCTGTGATCCTGATAGAGCACCAGATTCCGCAGCGGCAGTACCACCCACAGCAGTAACTCTATAATAGTATGTGGTTCCTGCTAATAAACCTGAAGATATTGCCAATGAATAGGCACCACCGGTAGCGGCACCTGTTGTTGAAGTAACATCAGAACCTACTTGAGTATAGGTGCCATTTAAACTTGTAGAACGATATACTCTGAAGGCAGTTTCGTTAGTTGAAGCATCTACCCAGTTTACTGTAGTAGCAGCAATACCTACAGAAGTAAATGTTAAAGTGGTAGGAGCGGCAGAAGGAATCTCTCCAGTTGTACCCTCACGAATAATTACGTTATCAATAAATGCATCATATGAACCATAACCAGAAACAACTTTAAAACCGAATCTTGCTGTTGATGTTTTATAAATTGCTGGAATACCAATTACACGAACTGCCCAAACACCTGCGGTAGTGGTTGCAAAATTCGACCCGATTTGTGTCCAGGTAACACCACCATCCAAAGAACCCACCAGAGAGTAAGTTCCTGATGCGGCACTGGAATAAGAAAAACTTATTACCGGAGAGGTTGCAGATGATAAGTTGATGGCAGGTGTATATATTAAACGCTGGTTGGTTGATTGAGTATTACCATCATAAAACCACAACACTTTGTTTCCATCTGGAGGTGCAGAAGTAGGAGCACCACCATAAGCAGAACAACCTGTAGGATAAGACGAAGTAGATGAGTATGCACTGGAAGCATAAGTCATCTGTCCCCAGTCGTGAGCACCAGCCGCACAAGCTGCAGGCACCACATCATTAGCCAGACGAATTTGATTCCATCCGCTGGGTGCATTTGGTCCTGCGTTGGTAGCTGCAGTAGCAGAGTTACCACCGAGGTAAAAATCACCTTCGAAACTTTCGGTGAAATACGTTTGTGCGTTAATGTTAGACGCCGAAAATAACATCACGGTAAATAGGATTACCATGGTGCTGAAAAGGCGACTGAAGGTTGGTGTTTTCATACCTACATTTTTGTTGTTTTGAGAAACGATTGTGTTGCTGTTGAACGAGTTCATGATCTGCTGATTTTTTGTTATTGTAGAGTTCTGGTTGAATACAAAATTGAGAGAAGGAAATTGTCGTTGTCGCATTCGAAAATCATGATCAAAAATTGATGCAATTTTCGTGTTAGCGTTGATACAAATTTTCTGAACGATAGTAGAGATTTCCTTCATAAAAAATTCAATTGTTTTAAAAATAAAATTCAAATAACGGCATACGTTATCCGAAGAAATAAAAGATAATCACGAGCAGAAGGATTGGTTAGTTTGGAAAGGGCGGATTCGAAAAATTAAAAAGTCGGATAGATAGGTTATTTCGGAAGGGTTGGGATTTAAATTAGAATGTGAATTTAACGTTAAAAAATTATTATTAAAAAATATTTTTAGTCTTTTTTTTGAAAATCCTCTCAATACCAGTGCGAAATAACGCCGTAAATCAATACTAGAAAGGGTTTTGCAAGTTTTTAAAAAAATGGATTTTTCGTCAAAAAACCTCATAAAAACACCTTATTCCCACGAGAAACCGGTCAAATTACTAAGTATTGGAAACCTATTTTAACAGTTTTTTGCCCTGTAAAAAACTAGGGATTTTGGGAGAAAAAATTGTGAGATGTGGGGTGAGAAATTCAAAATTAAAAAGTAAAAATTAAAAATTAAAAAAGCCTGCCCCGAAACCTCGGCGTGAAAATTCAAAAAATAAATTCGTGAATTTGTGGCGAGGAAATGTAAAATGTTGAATGTAAAATGTAGAATGTAAAAGTGGTTTTTTTAGGAAATAAAAATATCATTTTCTCATGAAAATAAATTCGTGAATTCGTGGCGAGGAAATGTAAAATATTGAATAGCCCGCCCCGAAATCTCGGGGTAAAATGTAGAATGTAAAAGTGGTTTTTTCGGAAATGAAATTATCATTTTCTCATGAAAAGCCTCACCCCCAACCCCTCTCCAATAGAGAGGGGAGCAATCGGAATTATCTACTGAAGAAAAAACCTCTGCGTAAACTCATTTAACTCCATTCTCTGCGGTAAAATAATTCGTGAATTCGTGGCTACCCCAGCAAAACGCAATCAAAGTCCCACTTGGGGGAATTAGGGGGATTTCAATTCCTTTCTATAAACTGTATATAATATTATAAACACAATAGGAAATACGTATCCAATTAAATTAAGTCCAGAGAATGCGGCTTCTCCTATTATAATCGAAAGCGCCACCATTGGCAGTAACTCGCCTGTCATCCACAAAGCATATCCTTGTTTTTTCAATTTCCTCATTTCAATGGCTCCCCATAAACAAAGAACAGCTCCCAGAACACCGGTCAACATAATAGGCAATTTATTATCTGCCATGTGCTCGGCCATCATTAATGTTTTTTCGTTAAACATGCTTTTTACAAAACCAGGTGCGTTTTCCATGTCAGCATTATTCATTGCTTTTTTCATGTTTTCGTAGTTCTTTTCCGCTGTAAAATATCCGAATACAGCCTGAATTAAAGCCAGAATACTACCAATTATGGAAAGTATCGTCAGTACATTTAATACTGAAGATGGCTTGTTATTTTCTACTTCGAAAGGATTGTTTGTAATCATATTTGGAATATTTATTGTTTGGGGTTTGGCGTTTATTGTTTGTTGTTTGTTGTTTGATGTTTGTTGTTTATTGTTTGTGGTTGGCTTTGGCTTTTACAAATAACATTTTGAACTCATTGAACTCATTAAACCTTTTGAACAAATCTATTCATCACACAAAGTCCCTTGCAGGAGACATTGCTGAGAAGTTATCTAGCCTATCTAGCCTATCCAACCTATCAAGCTTATCTAGCTTAAGCCTCCCCTCTCCTCTCCAACTCCCTCTTGATCAAACCCAACTCTCTGCCTGTTTGTCCGGCGACTGAACTGTTTTCTCTGGCGCGACGCATTAAATAAGGCACTACATCTTTAATCGGACCAAAAGGCAAGTATTTACTTACGCTATATCCGTGTTTTGCCAGATTGAAAGTAATATTATCGCTCATGCCGTAAAGCTGTGAAAAATGAACATGTTCATGACCTGCTGGAATTCCATTTTCTGTCATCAACGAAGTGGCCAGCAAATTGCTTTGTTCATTATGAGAGGCTACAATTACCGAAACCCTCTTTATATTATTAATACAAAACTTCAAGGATGCATTATAATCATGATCAGAAGATTGCTTATCAGGTTGTATCGGAGAATGATAACCTTGTTCAGTTGCTCTCAATCTTTCTTTCTCCATATAAGCGCCTCTCACGAGTTTTACGCCGAGAATGAAATTTCTGTCTGCCGCCGCATTAAAACTAGATTTCAAAAATTCAAATCTATCATGACGATATAATTGAATCGTATTAAACACCACTGCCCTATCTTTATTGAAGCTATCCATCATTAATATAGTAACTGCATCTACCGGATCCTGAATCCACGATTCTTCGGCGTCTACCAAAACAGCAACATTTTTTTTATGTGCGTTGTCACAAATTTTGAGCAATCGACTTACACATAAATGCCATTCATTTTTTTCAGCATCAGAAAGATTTTCAACAGCACTGTAATATTTTTTCATGAGTGTGCTTTCACTGCTAGAAATCATACTTTTGTCTAGTGTTTCCAGAAGTGAGAATCTGGCTATTCCTGTAATCTTTATACTTATAAAAGGAATATTTCTTTGTGAAGATGCATAATCAATCACTTTGATAAATTCTTTGGTAGCCTCTTCAAAAGCTGTTTCTCCTTCACCACCTTCTACGCCATAATCTAAAATTACCTGCACTTTATATTCTTCAAGTTTATCGGCAACGGGAGCGGTTTGTTCTAAAGTTTCTCCACCCACAAACTGTTTGAAAATGGTGTTTCTAACAATTGACTTTACAAATGGGAGTTTCATTTTTACCGCTATCGGCATTAATGTCACTCCCAGATTCACCAAAAATGGCTTCCCCATGGTAGCAAATAAAAAATGAGCTTTTTTTAATTCTTTGTCTGATTTATATTCAAATGCAAAAGCCGTATTGTCGAAGGAAATCGGTGATGATTGAGTTTGATTCATATATGATATAACTGTTTGCAAATCTATTAAGATTCATTCAAATTATTGGTGTAACTAAAATACTTGTCTTTTAATTTTAAAATTGGCGATTCAATAAAACGAAATGACAATCCAGCAAGAACTATTGAAACAAATGAATACAATGGAAATTTCAACACCCAACCATGATTTTTAAGAAACGACAAATGATCCAGTATATAGTTAATGAAAAAACTATTATTCAAATAATAATTTAAAGGCAAATGAATTAAATAAATCCCGTAAGAAATAACTCCCAGGTAAACCAAAATTTTATTACTAAAGAAACTATTGACTATTTTATCAGTAAACCCAAAATAATAGCATTTCAAAACAAGATATAGAAATACCAAAGGAATGCATATGAATTTATATGGAGAATAACTAAACAAAAACAATAACAAGATCAAGAACATCAGCCATTCTATTTTACGGTTTGTAAAAAAAGAAATCAATATTTTTTTTTCATTAAAGACAATGGCGCCAATAGCACCAATACCAATTGCATAACATTGAGGTATTAAACCCACCCATCTGTACTTTACCATTGGAGGTATCCATTTGAAAAAAAACTGTCCGTAGCAAAAAAGTACAAATAAGATGACAAAAATGAGAAGTAGTTTTCGGTAACGCCGTAATGGGAATATGATCAATGGCCAAAACAAGTAAAATTGTTCCTCTACACTAAGCGACCAAAAATGAGTAATCGCATGATTTGGCAAATTGAAATACACAATTGCATAATTATAGGTAAAACTGATACAATATAAAAGGTAAGTTTTTATATAAGTATTCCCCAGTAACAATAAGATAGAAATCACCAGAAAATAAAGTGGGAAAATCCTGAGCATTCTTCTGCCCAGGAAATTTTTATAGCTTTGGAAAAATCCGCCATCGGTATTCAATAAAATCTTCGTAATCAAAAAACCGCTGATCACAAAAAAGAGAGCAACACCAAAATAACCTGCGGAGAAATGACTTCCGAGCGAATAGGCTAAATGTTCGATAAGCACCATAAATACAGCAATAAACCTAAGTGTATTTAATTGCTTGCTATGATGCATCTGTGGAATCTTTATTTTCGTTTATACGTGTACGTTATTTAAAAAACAAAGCTTTCAATTCATCAGCATCTTCGGGTTTCAACTTTCCACCTAATATCAATCTCACTTGTCTTCTTCTCAAAGCGCCGTCAAACAATTTTAATTCTGCTTCTGTTTCCGGAGTCATCGAATTAATAGGTCTTGGTTTTCCATTGGGATCTAATGCCACAAAAGTAAAATAAGCTTCGTTGCTTTTGTATTTATATTGATGAAGTACATCTTCGCCCCAAACTTGTAAATGCACTTCCATGCTGCTGTTGAAGGCTCTGGTAACTTTAGCTTCGATATGAACCACGTTGCCAAGTTTGATAGGATTATGAAAAGAAATATTATCAACAGATGCTGTAACAACAGGAGCACCACAATGTTTCATAGCAGACAATGCCGCTGCGATATCCATCCAATACATTAACCTACCACCCATCAAATTTCCAAATGTATTGGTGTCATTAGGAAGAACCAGCTCAGTCATAATGACCAATGATTCCGATGCTTTTTTGTCCATTTTATAGATTTAATTTATGATTTAACCTGATTTTCTTCTGGAGCAATTTGTTCGATGGCTTCCATCACTTGTTTTAAAATATCTTCGTTTGATGCCTCGTAATTTATAATCAAAGGATCTTTAAAGCTAACCTCCAGTTTTGAATTCCATTTTTTTATTTTCAATCCTGTTTTGTCGAAAGTTTCAGAGAACCCATTGATAACAACAGGAACGACTATAGGTTTGAAATTTTTAATAATAAAAGCGGTTCCTTTTCTTCCGGGTGCAAAAGGCGTTGTGGTTCCCTGCGGGAAATTGATCACCCAGTTGGATTCCAAAGCTCTTGCGATTTCTCTGGTATCGCCCAATTCAAGACCACTTCTAACTTCACCAGAACCGGCGTTCCAGGCACGTTTTACCGTGATAGCTCCTGCAAGGGTAAAAACTCTCGAAATGAAAGTACTGTTCATCGTGGCTGCAGCTGCTACATATTTTATTTGGGTAAAAGGCTTAAATAAATAATAAGGTATCCCTAATTTCTTTTTTTTGCCCCATGAAGCAGCACAAAAAATATGAATCATGGTAATTACATCCGCGAAATAAGTTTGGTGATTGCTAACAAACATCACGTTTTCATGAGGCAAATGCTTTAGCTTTTCCATGCCTTTTATGTGAAGCCGGTTGAAAATATTAATAACTGGATAACTAAATAAGCCAATAATGAAATAAAGTAACCCTTTTATGAAGCCTGATTCAATTGCTTTCCCTTGTTTTGATTTTTTTTTCGGCATGGCTTCTTGTTAGATTTCAGGACACAAATTAACCCAAAAAATAGAAAAGTAGTGATGAAAATCAGCGACAGTTATGATAAAATGTGTAATTGAAAAAAATAGTTTGTCAACACTTGATAATAATGTAAATTACGCCCGATTATTTTACTACTAATTCTAGTTAGTAAGGTGATTATTATTTGTAAATCTAAATTTTTATTATGCAATCCAAAACTACACTAAAAAAAATCAAAGGATTTTTCTATCAAACCATGATGATCCTTGGATTATTCTGTTTTTTGAGTAGTGCTCTACAAGCCCAACAGTATGTAAATGGCAACTTGTCTACAGGCACTACAACAAGCAATGGTACTGCTGCTCCAGCTGGCTTTTCATGGAGCGAAGTTCAAGTTGGTAATGTGAATGCCGGTTTCGGTGCACAAATCGCCAACAACCTGTCTCTTGCCGACGACTTTACAGTTCCTGGTGCTGCATGGACAGTAAGCAAATTCACTTTTTACGCTTATTCTACAGGTTACACTGGAACTGCTTCTCCATTCGAAGATTTGAGATTACAAATTTATGATACTGATCCTTCTTCAGGAACTGCTGTACCTATTTATGGTGATCTTACTACAAATGCGTTAACAGCTTCTAGTCCTGCTAACGTTTACAGAATATTCAACGCTACTGCGGGTACAACCAGATTGATCTGGAAACTCGAAGCGAATGTGAATGTAGTTTTACCAGCTGGAACTTATTGGGTTGAATGGCAAACAGGTGTTGCAGCCGGTTTGACAAGTAATTTCACACCTCCAAGTACTATTGTTGGCGCTACAACTCAAGCAGGTTACAACGCTAAACAACACGATTTAACTGCAAATACTTGGACGGCCTTAACTGATGGAACAACGATTCCAAATAATTTCCAGGATTTTAATTTCATAGTTGATTATGCTACTTCAGGATGTACAGGTACTCCGGATGCAGGAACTACAATTGCTTCTGTTACCAATGCTTGCCCAGGCACTCCTTTCAATCTTGGCATTTCATCTACAGTTTCAGGTTCTGGTATCACTTACCAATGGCAATCATCTCCAGATAACGTTACTTATACCGACATCACTGGCGCTACAAGCAATAGCTATACTACAAGTTTAACAGCAAGTACATGGTATCGTTTAGCAGTAACTTGTACTAACTCTGGAAGTGTTGGGTACTCTGTGCCTGTTCAAGTTACGCAAACTCCTGCTTCAGGATGTTATTGTACTTCATCTGCAACAAGTACTGCAAACGAAGAAATCTTAAAAGTAAAAATCGGAACACTGGACAATTCATCTACATGTTCAACATTAGCTCCAGGATTTGGTTCTGTTCAAAATAAATATTCAAACTATACATCTGGCCCAGGCGCTCCTGCTCCTGGCGTAGTAATCGCTGGTGGTACGAACCCGATTTCTGTTCAGGTTGGAACTTGCGGTGGTAACTATACCAACAGTGTTGCTGTTTGGATTGATTACAACCACAATGGAACTCTCGAAGCCTCTGAAAAAGTTTATGTGTCTTCAGCTGGTACTCAAGGACCACACGTTGAAAATGGTAATGCATTCATTCCTGCTAGCGCAGTTTTAGGAACTACTTTAATGAGAGTAGTTTGTGTTGAAACAGGAACTCCAGGTAACATCAATCCTTGCGGAACTTATACATGGGGTGAAACAGAAGATTACTTAGTAGATCTTCGTGCATGCGTTCCAGTTACTCTTGCAGCTTCTCCAACAAGTCAATCTACAAGTTGCGGTGGAACTGCCACTTTTACAGCTTCTGCAAACGGAGATAATCCTTCATTTACTTGGGAACAAAGAACAAGTCCTACTTCTACTTGGACTTTAGTTACCAACGGCGGTATGTTCTCAGGTGCTACAACAAATACACTTACCATTACAGGTGCAACTAGCAATATGAGCGGCTATCAATATCGTGCTGTATTTACTGGATCTTGTACTGCAGTAGATTTCTCTGGTATTGCAACTTTAACTGTTAATCCATTAACGGCTACTGTAAATCCTGCTTCTGCTAATATTTGTAACGGAAGTTCTCAAGCTTTACAAATCACCAACTCTGCATCTGCTAGCGTAACAGCTACAGCAGCTTCAGGACCATTAAACATCATCATCACAGATGCTGATCCTGCCGGTATAGAATCACCTGCTATTACAACTTCTAACATTCCTGCTAATGCGGTTGTTGCTGATATCAGTGTGAAATTCAATATCAACCATACTTGGGTTGGAGATGTATCAATCAACCTTGTAGCTCCTAATGGTCAGATTTTGAACCTTGTTGGCAAGTTAAACAATGGCGGTGGTGGAAACTCTACAAATGATTTTATCAACACAGTAATTAGTTCAACATCAAATACTGCAATCAGTGGTGCTGCTGCTCCTCGTACAGGAATATTCGCAGCTGAGAAGCGTGCTGGTTTTGGACCAACTGCTTATGTTCAAACTGCTACAGATTGGCCAGAAATGCTTACTACACTAAATGGCGATTGGAAATTAGTAATTGCTGATGCTGCTTTTGGTGATGAAGGTACTTTAGTAGATTGGCAGATTGATATTACTTACACATCTCCAATTTTGGCTTCAGGAACCTGGACTCCAACTACAGGATTATTCACTGATGCTGCTTTAACTACGGCTTACACTGGTGGAGCTATAAATACAGTTTATGCTGCTCCAACAACTTCTACTGATTATACAGTTATAGTAAATACAGGAAATTGCAGTTCAAGTCCACTTGTAGTTCCTGTTACAGTTTCAAATCCAATTTTACCTGGAGGCGTTTCTACACCTCAAAACGAGTTTATTTGTGAAAATGGAACTGCAACCTTTACATCAATTTCTATTTCAGGAAATCCTATTGAATACCAATGGGAAGAAAGTACTGATGGCGGTACTACATGGACAGCTGTAACAAATGGTGGTGCTTTCAGTGGTGCAACAACCAACACACTTACGATTACGGGTGCTACATTAGCATTAAACCAACATCAATATCGTTTGGCTATGACTGTATCAGCTTGTAACAGTAATGTAAATTCTGCTTCAGCTACCCTTACTGTAAATGCTAATCCAACAATATCATTGTCTGCTACTCCTTTTAGCAGCTTATACCCAGGATTAGTAACAACATTAACTGCAAACGCATCTCCTGCTTCACCAAGTAATGTATTCGCTTGGACTTACAATGGTTCTCAGATCAACGGTCAAACAAGTGGTACACGTTCTGTTGATATTGATGGAATGGGTGATTACACAGCAACTGTAACTGATGCTAATGGATGTAGTTCTTCAGTTTCTAATGTTGTAACAGTTACTGATTCATTGAATACTACATTGTTCATCTATCCTAATCCAAACAGAGGTGTGTTCCAAGTTAGATACAACAACAAGTTAACTGGTGTTGGTAATCCTCGTTTTGTAAATATTTATGACAGCAAAGGTGCAAGAGTTTACAGAAAAGCATTCACTCCTGCATTTCCTTTCGGAAGAATGGATGTTGATTTAAGAAACGCCGCTAAAGGTGTTTACTATATCGACTTAACAGATGCAGCTGGTGTTAGATTACAATCAGAAAGAGTAGTATTGTACTAATACATTAATTAATAACAAATTGAAAGAGGCCGTCAGAAATGATGGCCTCTTTTTTTGAAGCCCCCTCAATCCCCCGAAGGGGGACTTTGATTGTGTTTTGTTGGGATAATCAAGAATTCGCGAATTATATATTGTTTGGTGTTTATTGTTTGGTGTTTATTGTTTGGTGTTTATTGTTTGGTGTTTATTGTTTATTGTTTGGTGTTTGGTGATATTGTTTGGTGTTTTCTAAATACTCGGAGGAAATCAGCACTTCCTTATTCCTTATTTTTACTTCCTTATTATTTATTTTCTTCCGCCACAAAGGCCCAAAGTCACAAAGAAACACCAAGTTTTTTCATATCCGAAATGACAACTTCCCCCTTTGGGGGACTCAGTGGGCTATCTTCCCCCTTCGGGGGATTGAGGGGACTTTAAAAAAGCTTCCTTCCCACTCGTTTTTCCCACATAAAAACAATACCTTTGCCACCCCGTTCAAAAAACCACGGGTAATTTTATGTTCACTAATTTTTTTAAACAATTAAACGCAGAAGAACAGGAGCCTATCGCTTCTAATGAAGCTGAAGCTACTGCGACAACAAACGAACCTGCTGCTGAGCCTGTAAAGGTTGAAGCAAAAATCGAAACTGCTCATGATGATTTCGACTGGAGCCGCGACAAAAGAAACGTAGCTGCTTATTCAAAAGACGAAAGAGCTAAGTATGACGCCGTTTACGACGCTACTTTCAAACAAATCACTGATGGCGAAATGATCCAGGCAACTGTTGAATCATTAACCAAAACTGACGCTGTGGTAAACATCGGCTTCAAAAGTGATGGTTTGATTTCATTAAACGAATTCAGAGATATCCCTGGTGGTGTTAAAGTGGGTGATATCATTGAAGTAATGGTTGTAGAAAAAGAAGACAGAGATGGTAATTTAAATCTTAGTCGTAAATCTGCAAGAATTACAAGAGCCTGGGAAAGAATCGTTGAGGTTAACAAAACTGGCGAAATCGTTACAGGTTTGGTTACCAGCAAAACAAAAGGTGGTCTTATCGTTGATGTATTCGGTATGGAAACATTCTTACCGGGTTCTCAAATCGACGTTAAACCAGTTACTGATTACGATCAATTCGTTGGTAAAACAATGGAATTCAAAGTGGTTAAAATCAATGAAACCATTAAGAATGCGGTTGTATCTCACAAAGCACTTATCGAAAGCGATATCGAAGCTCAAAGAGCTGAAATTATCGGAAAACTTGAGAAAGGTCAGGTATTGGAAGGAACGATCAAAAACATTACTGATTTCGGAGCATTCCTTGATTTGGGTGGATTGGATGGTTTATTGTATATCACAGACATTTCATGGGGTCGTATCAACCACCCTTCTGAGGTTCTTAAATTAGACCAGAAGTTGAATGTGGTTGTTCTTGATTTCGATGATGATAAGAGAAGAATCAGCTTAGGCTTGAAACAATTAACTCCTCATCCTTGGGATACTTTAGCAGAAAATCTTAAAGAAGGTGAAATCGTTAAAGGTAAAGTTGTAAATATCGAAGACTACGGTGCTTTCTTAGAAATTACTCCAGGAGTTGAAGGTTTGGTTCACGTAAGTGAAATCACTTGGGCTAACACGCCAATCAACGCTAAAGAGTTCTTCAAATTAGGAGATGAGCACGAAGCTAAAGTGGTTACTTTAGATAAAGAAACACGCAAAATGAGTCTTTCTATCAAGCAAATGACAGAAGACCCATGGAGCACAATCGAAAACAGATTCCCTGAAGCTAGTCGTCATATGGGTACTGTTAAAAACATCACTCCTTATGGCGTATTCGTAGAATTGTCTACAGGTATTGGTGGAATGATTCACATCAGCGATTTGAGCTGGTTGAAGCGTTTCAATAACCCTAACGAATACACGAAAGTTGGTAAAGAAATCGAAGTGATCATTTTAAGCATCGATAAAGAAGGACGTAAACTTCAGTTAGGACACAAACAAATTGAAGAAGATCCTTGGAATTCATTAGAAACTGTTTTCACCATCGGTTCTATTCATGAAGGAACTGTAGTGAAAAGAGATGAGAAAGGTGCTGTAGTTCAATTACCTTATGGTCTTGAAGGATACGCTCCTGCTCGTCATTTGATGAAGCAAGATGAAAAAATGATTGCTGCTGATGAAACAGCTCAATTCATGGTAATCGAATTCGATCGTAACGACAAACGCATTTTGCTTAGTCATACACGCTTGTGGGAACAAGTAAAAGAGGAAGAGAAACAAGCTGAAATGAAAGAGAAAAAAGCTGAATTCGAAGAAACTAAAAAAGCGGTTAAAAATATCCAATCTAAAGTTGAAAAAGCAACTTTGGGCGACTTGGGCGTTTTAGCCGGATTAAAAGCTAAAATGGACAGCGATACTCCAGCTTCAGATGCAGGTGAAACACCAGCTGCTGATGCTCCTGCTGCTGAATAATTTTCGTTTTAATAAAATAAAAAAAGGCTGTCGTAAGACGGCCTTTTTTTATTTTATTAAAACGAAAGGTTTAATGAGTTTAAAAGGTTCAATTTGTTCAAAAGGTTTCTGAAAATCGAAATAGTTCATGTTCTTCGTCAGGTTCGATAAGTTCAATGTTATGTTACTTAAAACAGCTGTTACTTTGTACAAAAACTTTTGAACCATTTGAACTCATTGAACCTTTTAAACAAATTCTCTTAAAAACGCAACATCCCTTGCAGGAGACATTACTGAAAATTTAGTAATACCTATTGAACAAATTGAACCTATTGAACTTACCGAACCTTTCAAAACTCCTCCCCATTCAAATGCACTTTCGTCATCTCTAAAAAATGATTCTGAAGCTGATCTACTGTTATCGGCTCAAAGAACATTCTGTATTCATCGCGGTACCAGATTTTCATTCTGGAAAAATCGCCTTCTTTGGGAATCAACATACGAAAAGCACCTTTGGAATATTTTACGGTTCCATCGGTATTGGCAATTTTAGTGAACTTAAGATTGTACAATTCTTTTTCTGTAAGTTCAATCGTTGTCAATTGGTTGATGTCATACCAATATTCAGTTATGCCTTCGTCTATGCATACCTGATTGTTATAAACATTCAAACCAACAACTTCACCGGTTTTAAAGTCTCCTTGATTGTTGGCAATAAAATAATCTCCTTTTTTGATTTGGTTCATTCTAAGCATGGTAAAATATTTTCTACAATGTTAGTGTCAACCAACTCCAAAAAAAATGACAATCATCACAACAATTAATGATTATTCAGCCCAGCTCATTACATAATCAGGATTTTCTAATTCCAATGCAGTTTTTGTTAATTGCAATGGTCTGAATGTATCCAACATCACAGCCAACTCCTTCGTTTCTTTGGCACCAATACTTTTCTCAACTGCTCCGGGATGTGGACCATGAGGAATGCCCGCAGGATGTAGCGTGAGCATTCCCTTGGTAACATGTTTTCTACTCATGAATTCCCCATCTACATAATACAACAATTCATCACTGTCGATGTTGCTGTGATTGTATGGCGCAGGAATTGAATCAGGATGATAATCATACAATCTGGGAACAAATGAACAAACAACAAACGCATCGGTTTCAAAAGTCTGGTGAACAGGTGGTGGCTGGTGAACACGGCCTGTTATCGGCTCAAAATCATGAATGCTGAAGATATAAGGATAACAACAACCATCCCACCCCACTACATCAAATGGATGTGTGCCATAATGAATGCCGTACAATAATCCTTTCTTTTTTGTTTGAATCACAAAATCTCCTTTCTCATCATGAGTAACTAAATTCTCTGGACCACGGATATCTCTTTCGCAATATGGCGAATGCTCCATCAATTGTCCGTACTTGCTCATGTATCTTTTGGGATATCTCATGGGATGAAATGACTCTACAATTAAAAGTCTATTTTTTTCATCATTAAAATGTATCTGATAAATAGTACCTCTTGGCAACATGATATAATCTCCATAACTGAATGGCAATTCACCATAACATGTTTTTACTACACCTGATCCTTCATGCACAAAAATCATTTCATCAGCATCAGCATTTTTGTAGAAATAATCTTTCATGCTTTGCTGTGGAGCTGCCAATACAATATGACAATCCTGATTCACCAAAACAGGTTTTCTGCTTTTTAAATAGTCAGCTTCGGGTTTTAAATTGAAACCTTCGAAGCTTCTATGTCGGAGCATTTTTTCTTCTGCAACCTCTGGCTGAACATTTACAGGCTCATCGCATTTTACAATCAGTGTAGGAGCATAAGTATGATACAATAATGAATAATCATTTGAAAAACCTTCTGTAGAAAAAAGTTGTTCAGCATACAAGCCGCCATCTTCTTTTCTGAACTGCGTGTGACGTTTATGAGGAATCTTCCCCATTTTAATATAGTGTGACATTGTAAAAATTTAAAATTGAAAAATTAAAATTCAAAAAATTGAGTGCTAATTTTTTAGTAGCCTTTGCTCAATGCCAGCATTAGGAAATAATATTTCCAATTGCGCTTGTCTATGTAATAAGTAAAGTTTCTGTGAAATGGCAAAACAATGTTTTTTTAAATTGAAAACTAAATTTCACTATCAATCAAATTTAAACATTTAATTTTATTTCTTTTAAACAATATTCCCTTGAAAAAAATAGGTTTATTTTCTGATACCCACGGCCATCTTGAAGATAGTATTTTCGACCATTTCAATCAATGTGATGAAATCTGGCATGCCGGTGATTTCGGCAATTACAAATTGGTGGAAGCATTGAAACTTGGTTTTGAAAAAAAAGGCCAATCTCCTATCATCAGAGGTGTTTATGGTAATATCGATGGCTATGATATTCGCTCGATATTCCCTTTAAACAATGTTTTCAATTGCGAAAATGTGAAAGTCATGATGCAACATATTGGCGGTCATCCAGGAAGATACGCACCAGGTGTAAAAGATTTGATTGTTCAACACAGACCTAAAATCTTCATCAGCGGTCACTCTCATATTTTAAAAATCATGTACGACGAAAAACTCAATTGTCTTCATATGAATCCCGGTGCTGCAGGTAAACAAGGCTGGCATAAAATCAAAACACTAATCAGATTTGTAATTGATGGTGAGGATATCAGGGATTGTGAGGTGGTGGAGTTGGGGTGAGGATGTAGAAAGGATACTGGATAGGCTGGATATAGCTGGATAAGCTAGATTGGTTTAAAAGGTTCAATAGGTTCAGTAGGTTCAAAAAGTTTCTTCTCAATAAAATAGTTAAACACAAAACAACAAAAAGCAAACAACAAACAACTTCCCCCTTTGGGGGATTGAGGGGGCCTTACTCCACCCAATCCGCAATAAACACATTCGTATCCCTTGTTCCGCCATTATTTCTATTGCTGCAAAAAACAATTTTCTTGCCATCAGGACTGAACATGGGAAAGGCATCAAATCCTTTATCACGAGAAATTTTCTCAATGCCAGTTCCATCCAAATTCATCAAATACATATTGAAAGGAAACCCTCTTTTGTATTCGTGGTTGCTACAGAAAATAATCTTTTTCCCATCTGGAGTAAAATTGGGTGCCCAATTGGCTTGTGGCAAATCAGTAATTTGTTTTGCATCTGTACCGTCTGCATTGGCTGTCCAAACTTGCATAATGGTAGGTGCCACCAGATTCTCAGCAAGTAAGGATTTATATTCTGCAACTTCAGCCTCTGTTTTTGGTCTTGAAGCTCTCCATATAATTTTCTTACCATCGGGGCTGAACCATGCACCGCCATCATAACCTAAAGTGCTGGTTATTCTTTTTACATGTTTTCCATTCATGTCCATCGTGTACAAATCAATATCTCCATCGCGAACAGAAGTGAAAATAATTTTATCACCTTTCGGAGATATTGTGGCTTCTGCATCGTAACCATTTGTTTTAGTAACGCGCTCAATATTTCCACCATTGATATCTGCTTTGAAAATATCAAAGTCTGTGTAAAGTGGCCAGATGTATTTATTACCATATTTACTTCTGTCTGGCGTTGGTGGACAAGCAACATTTCCAAGATGAGTAGAGCCATACAAAATATGCTTCCCATCAGGATAAAAAAATGAACAGGTGGTTCTTCCAGTTCCGGTGCTCACTAACTTTGGTTTAAATTTTTCTTCTGGTGTTGTTGGGATTTTTCCCATCCAGATTTGATCGCAAGCAACACCTTCTTTAGGATTTGTTTTCTGAAATATCAGATACTTGCCATCAAAACTAAAATAAGCTTCGGCATTGTCACCACCGAAAGTCAATTGCCTTACATTGGCGAAATGGGTTTCACCTGGAAAATGTATGGTATCATTAGTAGCTTGACTATAACTAATTATCGAAACAAGTGAAAATAAAACAACAAATATCGATTTCATTTAGCTTTGATTTAAGCCGCAAAGATATACGAGCCTGTTCAATAATTTTATTTGAAATTTACAAGAATTGGAAATCAAGACCACTTAATTTTACGGAATGAATGTCAAACCATTTTTAATACTGCTGTTGAGTATAATAATTATTTTTTCTTGTAAAGAAAAAGAGAAGAAACTCAATACAAAAACTATTGAGGATTACTGGTTGGAACAGATAAAATTATATCCGGATTCTGCTTTGCTCAAAGAAAGCTTGATTCAATTATACCGAGACAGTTTAGATTATGAAGCAGCCCTTTTTTATAGTGATTCATTGGTAAAAGTAGAAGCAAACTATTCAAGATGGTGGCATATCAAGGGCACACTTCACTTTGAGTTACACGACACAATTAATGCCATTAAATCTTTCAGCAAAGCGTATATGTTAAACCCCAACCCCATTGATGGCATTTATTGGGCAAGGATATTGGCTTTTCAGTCTGACTCTAGTTGTCTGATTTTGTGTAATGAATTGTTTCAAAAATTTGGAGCGGGTATTAAAAAAGAAACATTTCTTATTAAAGGTGATTATTACAATTCAATAAAAAATTATGATGGCGCCTTGCAGCAATACGATTCCAGCATGAGTGCCAGCTATACCTACATGGATGCCTATTTGCAAAAAGCAAAATTACTCATGCAGCTTGAAAAGTATGATGCGGCCATAACTGTATTGAAAAAAGCTACTACCGTTCAAAATAATTATGATGATGGCTTCTTTTATTTGGGGAAATGTTATGAAAAAATAAAAGATACAAATGCGGCGATAGAAGCCTACAATCGTACTTTATTAATCAATTCTGATTATACTGACGCTGAAACTGCTATTGACGGATTAAATAAGTAACTAAAAGTTGAATTTACTTCTCACAATTTTGCAAAACAACTAATCCTTATCTTGCATAAAATTTTCTGATATGGCTATCATTGCTCCATCTTTATTATCCGCCAACTTCCTCAATCTGCAACAAGATTGCGACATGCTCAATCAAAGTAAAGCCGATTGGTATCATCTTGATGTGATGGATGGAAGGTTTGTTCCCAATATCAGTTTCGGACCAATGATTGTTGAGTTTTTCAGAAAAGCCACTGATAAATATTGTGATGTTCATTTGATGATTGAAGAGCCTGAAAAATATGCTGAGGCTTTTAAAAAAGCTGGTGCCGATAATCTTACAGTTCACATCGAAGCTTGCAAACATCTTCACAGAAATATACAGCAAATTAAAGCATTGAACATGCATGCTGGCGTTGCCATCAATCCGCATACTCCTGTTGATTCATTGAAAGATATTTTAAAAGACATCGACCTCGTTTGTATCATGAGTGTCAATCCGGGTTTTGGTGGCCAATCATTCATTCCACATACCATTGATAAAATCAAGCAACTGAAGTCGATGATCAATGAACTACATCTAAATGTAAAAATTGAAATCGACGGCGGAGTTACACTTGAAAATGCAAGTTCCATAATTCAGGCAGGCGCCGATGTTCTTGTTGCTGGAAACACAGTTTTCAAATCAGAAAATCCAATGGCTACTATCGAAAAGTTGAAGGCACTTTAATAAAGATTTTTAAAACCATCCTTTGATGAGATTACTGTTACTGCAGATTTCTTGTTTACTTTTTTCAATTGTTCATGCTCAGAACAATACTGCAGTTATAAGCGGAAAAATAATCGATAATAATGAGAACCCACTTTCACAAGTTAGCGTAATCATTTTGGGAAAAGAGAAAGGTGTTGTTTCAAATGATTCTGGAAACTTCATAATAAAAGTATCCGCCGAAAAATCAATAGCACTTACCTTTTCTTA
Organism: uncultured Chitinophagaceae bacterium; assembly: GCA_937897585.1. GTDB lineage: Bacteria > Bacteroidota > Bacteroidia > Chitinophagales > Chitinophagaceae > Ferruginibacter. The sequence goes on from CALCNY010000135.1 coordinate 27,042, forward strand.
TACAGGATTTAAGACAATTCAAAAGAACTATTTTTTGAGTAAGGGCGAGACTGAAAACGTCATGATTCGTATGTTGAATCAGTCGGAAGTAATGAACGCAATTGTTATTACAGATGAGAAAGAACGAAATGAAAATGGCCTCATCAAAATCAATCCCAAAAATGCAGTATTAATTCCAAGCACAACAGGCGGCGTTGAAAGCCTAATCAAAACACTTGTTGGAAGTAATAATGAATTGAGTTCTCAATATAATGTCAGAGGCGGCAACTATGATGAGAATATAGTGTACATCAATGATTTCGAAGTTTACCGTCCATATTTAGTGAGCAATGGACAACAAGAAGGTTTAAGTTTTATCAATCCAGAAATGGTAAAGAATATAAACTTTTACACCGGAGGATTTCAGGCTAAATATGGCGACAAAATGAGTAGCGTTTTGGATATTCAATATAAAAAGCCAACTCAATTTAGTGGCAGTGCATATATCAGTCCGCTAGAACAAGGATTATCACTTTCAGGAAATTTTAAAAAAGGTAAAGCAACTTATGTTGTTGGTGTTAGAAATAAAAGCAATAAAAATGTTTTAAGTAACCAGCCAACATTAGGTTCATATCTACCCTCAGCTTCAGATCTTCAATCTCTACTTACTTATAAACTTTCTAACAAATTACAATTAGAATTATTAACGATTTTCTCTTCATCAAGATTCACCTATTATCCAGAATCGGTTAAAAAAACATCTTCTGTTTTCTCTCCATTTTACACCGCCAATATTGGATTGGATATTTATTTTGATGGACAAGAAAAAGATAAATACAGCACCAATCTCATCGGCACCACATTAAATTACATTCCTAATAAAAAACTGAAATTAAGTTGGTTATTTAGTAGATTCAAAGACAAGGAAAATGAGAATTATGACATCACTGGTGCTTACTTATTTGGCGACAGAGATTTCGACAACACCAGTTCTACTTTTGGAGAAATCATCAATCCATTGGGTGCAGGATTATACCAGCAATATGCCCGTAATCAATTAAACATTGAAATTTGGAACGCTGGCCATCGTGGTAATTTCGAAAAAGGCAAACATTACTTACAGTGGGGCATAAACGCAGAACATGTTATTATCAATGATCGAATTAATCAATTTGAATACCAGGATTCTGCAGGATATTCTCTCCCCTATCAACCAGGGACGATGACTTTATATAACTCAATTTATCATACCAATGAATTAGCGATAAATAAATTCACTGGTTTCATTCAAGACAATATTCATGTCTATAATAAATCAGGAGATTTTACTTTTCAATTCGGCGCCAGATGCAATTACAATGGCTTGAATAAAGAAATGCTCTTCAGTCCAAGAATTCAATCAAGTTGGAAACCCAATTGGAAAAAAGATGTTGTATTAAGAGCGGCAGTTGGTGTGTATAATCAACCTCCATTTTACAGAGAGCTGAGTGATGCTAATGGAAATATCAACAAGTCAATTTTGTCTCAAAAAAGTTTTCAGTTTGTTACAGGCATGGATTATCAATTCAAGAGAAATGAAAGACCGGTAAGATTTAGTGCTGAGGCTTATTACAAAAGCATGACCGATGTAATTCCTTATGACATTGACAATGTAAAAATCCGATACCTTGGCAGTAATAATGCCAAAGCCTATGCAACCGGATTGGAATTGAGAATTTTCAGTGAATTATTAAAAGATGCGGAAAGCTGGTTCAGTCTGGGCTTTATGAAAACCAGTGAAAATCTTAGTAACGATTATTATTATGATTATTTGAATGCTGCCGGTGAAATCATCAATGCTTCAAGTGCAGACCAAAGACCAACTGATAGTATTAAAAATGAAATTGGATTTCTGCGTCGTCCTTCAGACAGAAGAATCACTGCTGGATTATTTTTGCAGGATTACTTGTCTACTAATAAAAATTTCAAAGTCCACCTGAATCTTTTGTATGGCAGCAACATGCCTTATAACATTCCAGGAAGTACCCGATACAGAAATGCATTGATAGTAGATCCTTATTTAAGAGTAGACATTGGTTTCAGTGCATTATTAATAAGCGACGAAACTCCCAGAAGAAGTCACAATCCATTTAAAGGACTTAAAAATGTATGGGCTAGTCTTGAAGTGTTTAATTTAATTAACAAAGCCAATACCATTTCATATCAGTTGATAAAAGATTTCTCCAATAATACTTATGCCATTCCGAATAGGCTTACTCCGCGTTTGTTGAATTTTAAATTGATTACGAGGTTTTAAGAAAGAGAAAAAAATGTAAAATATTGAATGTAAAAGTGGCATCAATGATATGAAATTGTCATTTTATCAAGGAGTAAATTTGTGAATTCGTGGCGGATAAAAATTAATAATAAGAAAGTCAAAATAAGGAATAAGGAAGTGCTG
>CALCNY010000136.1 GCA_937897585.1 uncultured Chitinophagaceae bacterium
TCAAAACTATAAATATCGGTATGACCATTTTTCACTGCAGAGAATAGCAATGTTCTACTGTCGAGCATGTATTTTATATCTTGTATCTGGTCGAATTGGTCGGTTATGTCTATATTGACTTGCTTGTAATTGGTAGGAACATCGTATACAAATAATTTCAGTTTGCCTTCCTGCGCATACACAACTGCAATTTTAAGTCCTTTTGGATCCCAGGCCATCATCGGATAATTAGGATTGATTTGATTTTGATAAGTACGAACACCATATTTCAGAATAGTGGTATTTTCAAAATCATCATTTAAGATTACACGAACGATTCCTTTTTTGAATTGAGTAACGACGTAAGAATTATTTTTTTTGTTGGGATTTACATTGAAACGGAAATAATTGATTCTGCTTGTAATGTCAAAACCTTCAATATAATTGCCTTTTGGATAAGCTTTCCTTTTGTTGACATCATCTTCAAATTTCTCATTTTCATATTCCATAAATTCAGCGGTAAGCGCTTTCATGTTTTTCTTGGTAATTTGAATGCTGGCTTTGTTGATGTTCTTGTAAGTTCTGGCGAGGTAAAAGAAATAAGTTACATTTTCTTTCTTGTATTTTTCTTCGATGAAATACCAGAAAGCGTGTCCAGCCAATGCTGCATTGTTGAAACTGAAATTTGAAAATCTTTTGTATTTACCACTAAACAATTCGCTTTTTAAATCATCGTCAAGAGTAGTGTTCCAATGCTCTCCTAGGTATGCGATGTATCCATCAGTAAACCATTGTGGAAGATCGAGTAAAGTTTGATTGCCGGCTACTTCACCCAAATCAGATCCAAAAAGAAGATTATGAACGATGACATCCGCAATTCCGTTTCTGATTTGTCTTTTTAGATTTAAATGATTGCCATCAAAATAAACCAGCATTTTATTATTGACCAGCTTGGTGGTGCTTCCAGTACTCATGATATCAGATTCCAAACCGATATTGGTTTGTTGAAAATCTTTGTAGTCGTTGAACACAAAGATGTTGGCACGTCTTTGCAAATTTGATTCAGAAGCGGTTTCAATATCTTTCAAATCTTTTTCTGCAAGTTGCAATGCATATTTTGCCAGCTCTTGCCCATTTTGATAAAAATAAACATTGAAATTTTCGCTATGATAATATTGCCATTTGAATTTTTTAAACTGAACCCTGTTTTTTCCAAATGTAACAGCGTTTACCTGTGCTATAGATAATTGAGAAATAAAAAGAAAAAAAATCGATGAGAAAATTATTCTACTGAACTTTGCCATATGCAAATTTATTAGTGGCTACTAAATTAGTTGATAAACCTTAATCATTAAAATCAATTTCAATAATCATGTTTCAGTTGCAAACGTTCGAATTTAGTCCAATTCAAGAGAATACTTACTTACTTTACAATGAACTTAACGATTGTATCATCATTGACCCGGGCTGTTATTTTGAAGAAGAAAGAGAGATGCTGGCGACATTCATCGAATCAAAAAAACTTAAACCTGTATTATTGCTAAATACCCATTGTCACCTGGATCATGTTTTTGGGAATAAATTTGTTGCAGAAAAATATGGGCTTATCCCACACATCCATCCTTTGGAAAAGAAATTGCTTGAATATGCTCCCACAAGCGGACTTATGTATAACATGCCTTTTGATAATTATGCTGGCGAATTGGCTTACATAGATGAGGGCAGTATTTTAAAAGCGGGGGAAGATGAACTTGAATCGATTTTTACTCCAGGGCATAGTCCGGGTAGTTTAAGTTTTTACTGTAAAAACCAATCTTTCATTATTTCCGGAGATGTATTGTTTCAAAGAAGTATTGGCAGAACCGATCTTCCAGGAGGAGATCATGCTACATTGATTCGCAGCATTCAAGAGAAATTGATGATTCTTCCTAATGAAACCCTTGTCTATAGTGGCCATGGGCCATCAACAACAGTAATCGCAGAAAAAAATGGAAATCCTTTTTTAAGGGGTTGATTTTACAATATATGAGAATGTTGCCTGCTACTTTTTTCTTGTATTCACATCTTTTTCACTAATTGTTATTAATGAAAAGTTTGGCACAATTTTCTCCTTAGTAATTGCATAAATTTGCATGTGTGATTACACCTTTACCTACAAATTCTACTTTTTTATTAAACAATTTCTTCAAAAAAGGGACTTTTCTGATTCCCTCCTTTTTTATTTTTATTATTTTTCAATCTTCTTTAGTTTTTTCCCAGCGGGTTCATTCAAATGAAGAAAGTCATTCTTCTTTACATTTACCTTTAAAGTATAGTCAAGATGAGCAGCTTAAACGTTCATTTAAAAACATACAATACAGTTACTACAATAATCCCAATCGCAATGCATCGGTTAATTGCCCTCCTAATATTGATTTTGAAGAAGGAACTTTTAATCATTGGACTTGCGATACGGGTTTTGTAAGAGGAGTTGATGGTGATCCTTTATTAAATCAGAATTTTTCTAGCGTTTTTGGGCCAAGTACAACTGGAGTTAATCAAGTTGTCATGACACCTACACCGCCCATGCCTAACAGACATGAATTGATTCAGAATACTGGAGCGCCGATTCCTTTAGATCCTTATGGCGGATTTCCAATATATCCACCAGATGGTAGTGGATTTGCAGTGAAGCTGGGTAGCGACCTTAATCATCCAGGTAGGCCAAGGCCTGATGCTAGGGCGGAAAGAATTTCTTATTCCATAAATGTGCCTGCAAATGTAGTGGATTATGCATTTACCTATCAGTACGCTGTTGTATTTCAAGACCCAGGTCATGTGCCGGAAAATCAGCCCAGGTTTACGGTGAAATTATTTGACCCATCAACGAACGACTATGTGCCTTGTGGCTCAGTAAAATATGTTGCCGATTCTACCATTCCGGGGTTTCAGTTATCTCATGTTCAGGGTGACAGTGATGTTTGGTATAAACCTTGGTCGCCAGTGTTTATTAATTTAGCCCGATACAGAGGCAGAACATTATATCTTGAATTTACTACAGAAGATTGTGCTCAAGGAGGTCATTGGGGTTATGCTTATATCGATGTTAATGGATGTGAAGTAACAGCTACTGCCAAAAACAACTGCCAGCAACCTCCAAGAACCATATTGTCGGCTCCATCAGGTTTTATAGGGTACAATTGGTGGAGTTCAGATTATTCCAGTTTATTAGCAACAGGTCAACATGCTGCAGTATCACCTTCTCTGCCTTTTAATTCTACAGTACATCTTGAATTGATTCCAAATTCAGGATTCAATTGCAGAGATACTTTAACCATTTTCGTTACAAAAGACACACTGATTTACAACCATGATGGTGATAAAAACATTTGCAGCGACAGCACCGTTACTATAGGTACAGGTCTGACGTTACCTAATTGTATTTATACCTGGTCGCCAAATACATTTATAAGTACCATCAATCAGCCTACAGCCAATGTACATCCCCCGCAAACTGCTGATTATTTTTTACAGGTAATGGATACGGTTAGTTATTGCAAAGCTTTTGATACAATCAACGTTCATGTTAACCCGATTCCAGTAATTACGGCTACTAACGCCTCAGCTTGTGAAGGAAGTAATATAGTTTTGTCTGCTTCAGGAGCTAATCAATTTTCATGGAGCCCAGCTACAGGACTGAATTCAACAACTGGCAACCAGGTTACAGCGAATGCAGTTTCTACAATAACATATACCATTACTGGATATTTAGATGGGTCAACTTGTACGGCAGATAAAAATATTACTTTGACGGTTTATCCAAAGCCACAACCGAATTTTAATCAGCCTGCACCACAATGTTTAAATAATAATCAATTTAGTTTCACATCAACTTCCACCATCAATAGTGGGAATATTACAACTTCAAATTGGTATGTTTCGGGTAATCCCATGTTAACAGGTACAACAGTTTCACAGCAATTTACAACGGCAGGAAATTACAACATCAAATTGGTAACCGTTTCCAATAATGGTTGCAAGGATAGTCTTACAAGAACAATTGTTGTTTATCCTGATCCATCAGTAAACATTACAGTTAATGGTCCATCTGCATTTTGTACTGGATCAAATGTACAATTGAATGCAACCGTTCAAAATGGAAATGCTGCAATTGTATCCTATCAGTGGAGTGATCAGAATGGTAATATATCAGGCGCCAATGGATCATCACTGCTCGTTAATCACACCGGAAATTATCAATTGGCGATTACTAACGCCAATGGATGTACGGCTAACAGCACAATTGCGGCAATAACTGAAAACCCTTTACCACAGGGCGTTATCAATATACCTTCAGTTGATTACATCTGTGAAGGATCAAATGTAATATTGTCTGGTCCTTCAAATGCATCTTTATACCAATGGTATTACAATGGTAATTTAATTCCAGGTGCTGTACAATCACAATATGCGGCAACTCAGCCTGGTAATTATACTTTAGAAATAACTTCTTCGGCAGGATGTAAGGCTCTTGCCAATGGAAATATTGCCTTGTCGATTTACAAAAAACCAGTTTTGGATTTTGATTTTCCAGTTCGTTGTGAATTGTTACCAGTGCAGTTTACCAACAATAGTGATACCAGCTTATCAGGAAATGTAACATGGCTATGGAGCTTTGGAGATGGCTACCAGTCGGGGTTGTACGCGCCTTCACATATTTATCAATCAGGATCGAATTATACTGTTACCCTTTCGGCTACGCCTTTACGTTGTCCATCATTAGTAACTACTTATAATCAACTGGTTCATGTTGACCATAATGTTGATGGAATTAGATATCCGGTTGTGGATGCGGTGTCTAACACACAAACTCCATTACATGCTAGGAATATTGCTAGTCGATATTTCTGGCGACCTGCTATAGGATTGTCAGATCCAAATTCCAGAGATCCTTATTTCAATTTCAATCATTCGATGGAATACGAGATTAGGCTGATAACTGCTTCGGGTTGCAATATTGTAGATACACAGTTGGTAAGGATTCAGCCAGCAGTAGACATTCAAGTTCCAACTGCGTTTACGCCTAATGGTGATAACCACAATGATTGGTTAGATGTATTCCTGATTGGCATTAAAGAATTGAAATTTTTCAGGGTATTCAATCGCTGGGGTCAATTGCTTTTTGAAACACACGATCCTCGACAATTATGGGATGGTAATTTTCATGGCCAAAAACAACCTGCAGAAACTTATGTGTGGACAGCAGAGGGATTAGGTATCAATGGACAAACCATCATCAGAAGAGGTCAAACTATTTTAATCAGATAAATGAGAAAAGGAATTATACATATTTTTTTACTGTTTTTTATTACTGCGAAAGTAGTTGCTCAGGATCCGCATTTTTCTCAGTTTTTCATGGCGCCACAATTCATCAATCCAGCACTTGTAGGCAATCATTCCGGCGATTGGCAATTGATGTCAAATATTCGTCAACAATGGGGAAATGCAGGTACGCCCTTCAACACACAAACTTTTGCAGGCGATTTGAAACTAGTGGGTAAAGGTGAAAATGAAAATACTTTAGCAGCTGGTTTTGGTTTAATGAGTGATCAAAGTATGAATGGAGCATTCAGAAGTATTTACGCAATGGGATCTATTTCCTATCAAATGCAAGTGGGTGATAAAAGCAGATTGGGTATTGGATTTCAGGGAAATTATGCAAACAGAAGTATTGATTATAGTCGTTTGGTTTTTGGTGAGCAATTTACCAGCGGAGGGTTTGATGTTACTTTACCAACAGGAGAAACAGCAGTTGCCAGCATGAAGCCTTATTTTTCAGTTGGTGCGGGTTTATTATATAATTATAAGACTGAAAATTTCAACCTCGATTTTGGTACGGCTGCTTTTCATTTAAACAGGCCCAAACAAAGCTTTTTGCTGGATGGTAATGAATTATTGCCTGTAAGATATGTGACTCACCTCAATATGGAATTTAAATTGTCTGATGCACTGGTTTTAGACTTCAATAATATTTTTCAACAACAGGCAAAGCAAGCTTATTTCGCAACAGGCGGTGCTTTGGGAAGAGATATTTCTTCAGGTGATGGTGTGAGTGTTTTTTATGCTGGAGGTTGGTTCAGAGAAGGTGATTCCTTTTATCCTTATTTAGGTTGGTTGAAAGGTAATGTTCAAGTTGGTCTCACTTATGATGTCACCCATTCCAAACAAAATCAAGGTCCGTCGGTTCCCAGGAGTTTTGAATTGTCAATAGTCATTAAAAACAATCAGTTGCATCCTGGAATGATTCCATGCCCTTGGAAATAGAAGTTATTTTATCGTTTGACACAATTCCATCAACACCCCATTTGTTTCTTTTGGATGCAAAAAACAAACCCATTTATCATCTGCTCCTTTTTTAGGTGTTTCATTCAATAAAACGAAACCTTCATTTTTTAATCTTTCCATTTCAGATAGGATATCCTCAACTTCAAAAGCAATATGATGCATGCCTTCGCCTTTTTTTTCTATGAATTTGGCAATGACACCATCAACAGAAAGGCTTTCTAGCAGTTCAATTTTGGTTTCGCCTTTTTGGAAAAATGCGGTGTTAACTTGTTCGGAGTCAACGGATTCGGTTTTGTAGCAGGGGGTATTTAATATTTTTTCAAAAACTGGAATTGATATTTTTAAGTCTTTTACGGCGATACCGATGTGTTCTATATTTTTCATTGATTACTTTTCTTAAAAATTGAAAAATTAATTTCAGCAGCAAATTAAGCTTTGTTTTCAAATTTGCTTCTCGCATTTTCAATTGCGTAGTGCAACTTTTTTTTCAATATTTTTAAGTCGTATTTCAGGTTTTGCCCTATTTTTTCAATCTGATCGTTTTCAAAAAACGGCCTGAATTTTTCGAGTAAGGCTTTTGCTTCCTCTTGGTTTTCCGGAAACGGCACATAAAATCCTTTGCCTTTCTCAAAGGAAAATGCCAAACCCACCAATTCGGCGTGGAGCGTATTGATGCCTGTGGTTTCGGTATCAAAACACACCGAGGCTT
>CALCNY010000137.1 GCA_937897585.1 uncultured Chitinophagaceae bacterium
TTTACGAGACGCTCCTGATGTAGGTGAAGAAACAAGAAAAGCTGTTAAAGCACTTGCAGAAGAATTGGATTATCAGCCTAATAAACTTGCATTGAGTTTATTAAAAAAACAGACCAACACTATCGGCTTAATTATACCCAATCTAGATTATGTATTAGCTACAATGGTAAAAGGAATTAATGAGGTGGCACTTGAAGCGGGTTATACGGTAATGGTTTGTCAAAGCGATGAAAGCTTTGGAAGAGAAATTGTAAATACTAAAAGATTATTGGATAGCTTGGTTGATGGATTCATTATTTCAGTTTCCAGTGAAACAACCATTTTTGATCACATCAAAAAAATTCAACAGAAAAAAAAGCCATTAGTACTTTTCGACAGAACCATTAATTCAATAGCTGCACCAAGAGTTAGTCTTGATAATGTTGAAGGCGGAAGAATAGCCACTCAACATCTTATCGATCAAGGTTACAAAAAAATTGCACTTCTCGCTGGTCCTGAAAATCTTAATATCAGCAATGAAAGAATGGAAGGTTATTTGCAAACTTTAAAACAAAATAAAATTAAAGTAGACAAGAACTTAATAATTCATTGCGACTTCAATCAGGAGTATGGAAAAATGGCAGCCAAGGAATTATTAACCATGAAAAACAGACCAGATGCTATTTTCACTATCAGTGATAGATTGGCAATTGGTGCTGCATTGGCAATAAAAGAAACCGGATTAAAAATGCCAAAAGATATTGGATTGGTTGGTTTTAATAATGACCCTATGACAAAATTGATGACACCAACCATCAGCAGTGTTGAAATGTTTGCATTCGAAATGGGCAAAGCCACTGCAAAAATATTTCTTGAAATGATTCATAGCGAAACAGATATGTCTGAAAAAGAAATCATCTTCAAACCTAAATTATTTGTGAGAGAATCTTCTAGCAGGATTTAATAAAATTCAAAAAGCCTGCCCCGAAACCTCGGGGTAAAAATTAAAAATTTAAAAGTAAAAATTAAAACAATGAAAATCATTCATGCAGTTCATCCACAGGACTTCGTTAAGTACAACACAGAACAAATTAGAGAAAGATTCCTTCTTGAAAAATTAGTTCATCATGGACAAATCAATTGCGCCTATACACATTACGACAGAATGATTGTTGGTGCTGCAAAACCAACTTCAGGCACATTAACATTAGGAACCTACGATCAATTAAAAAGCAACTACTTTTTAGAAAGAAGAGAAATGGGTATCATCAATATTGGTGGTACAGGGCATATCACTGTAGATGGTACTGAATACACTTTAGACAAATTAGATTGTTTATATATTGGCAAAGGAAAACAAGATGTTCAGTTCTCAGGTGCTGAAGCAAAATATATTTTCTTTTCTTGTCCTGCACATGCAGAGCATCCTGTTCAATTGATGAAATCAACAGATGCTACACCAGCTGAAATGGGTGCTGCGGAAACAGCTAACCACAGAACGATAAACAAATATGTACATCCTGATGGATTGAAAAGTTGTCAGCTCATGCTTGGCGTTACCAACTTCAAAGCAGGAAGCATTTGGAATACGATGCCATCACATCTTCACGACAGAAGAATGGAAGCATATTTCTATTTTGACCTTCCAGAAAACCAGCGCATCATTCACTTCATGGGCGAGCCTCATGAAACAAGACATATGTTCTTAAACAATGAAGAAGCGATTGTATCTCCATCATGGAGCATTCATAGTGGCGTGGCTACTTCTGCTTATTCATTCATTTGGGCAATGGCAGGTGAGAACGCTTCTTTTGCTGATATGGATGCTGTAAACATTATGAACCTAAAATAATTTTTAAACATGATTAATTTCAGAGTTGATAATAAACTTGCAATTGTTACCGGTTGCAATAAAGGCATTGGATTGGAAATTGCCATTGCATTAGCCGAAAGTGGAGCGGATATCATAGGCGTTAGTAGCAAGATGAAAGAAACTGGTCAGGATATTGCTAACGCAGTTACTGCATTAGGTAGAAAATTTTATGCTTACAATGCTGATTTTACCAGCAGAGAATCATTGTATACTTTTCTTACTGATGTACAAAATGACCATCCTAAAATTGATATCTTAATTAACAACGCTGGACATATTTTACGTAATCCTGTTGCCGAGCATTCTGATGAATTTTGGGACACCATTATTGACATCAATTTGAATGCTCAATTTATCATCACCAGAGAAATTGGTAAACAAATGATTAAGAACGGTTATGGTAAAATAGTTTTCACCGCTTCTTTGTTAAGCTTTCAGGGAGGTATAAACGTTCCAGGTTATGCAGCCAGTAAAGGCGCTATTGCTTCATTGATAAAAGCATTTGCCAATGAGTGGGCCAAATTTGGCATCACTGTAAATGGCATTGCACCTGGCTACATTGCCACCGATAATACGGCTATGTTGAGAGCCGATAAAGACAGAAATGCTTCTATACTGTCACGCATACCCGCAGGCAGATGGGGCGATCCTAAAGATATGGCCGGTGGATTTGTATTCCTCTCCTCACCTGCTTCTGATTATGTGAATGGAACGATTTTGACGGTGGATGGAGGATGGATGGGGAGGTAGGAGTTTTGAGGAAAATAACAGAATTTGAAGAGGGAAAAACATTTTTTTGTGCAGTGCAGCCCACCGTTTAAATGGTGGGCTGTGTTGTTTTTGGGAAAAACAACACAATTAATAGTTATAAATACATCTTAATAAAGATGCTTTAATCATAGATAAACATCATGTAAAAAAAATTTTCAGAAAAAATATAGCCTAAAATATCTGATACACTCACCATTAGCGTCTTTGCTCCCTTGCGAGCCTTGCGTGAAACAAAATTCTAGATAAGGGAAACTTGAAACTGGATACTAGATACTTGATAGTATTTCCCAAACATCAGCGTCTTTGCTCCCTTGCGAGCCTTGCGTGAAACTAAATTCTTAAAATTTTCACTTTCTCTAACCAATAAAAATGATAGAAAGTCATTCTCACCAATAAATCCTCCCCAACTTTCATTGCCCACTCATTTTTTTTATTGATATTTGCCTAATCTTATAGTAATAATGAAGGTTTTAATCAAACAAGCACACATTATTTGTCAGGGTTCCCCTCACAACAATTCCGTTAAAGACATTCTCATTTCAAATGGTATCATTCAACATATCGATGACAACATTGATGTTGAGGCTGATCATGTGGTCAGTCACGACAACCTGCATGTAAGCATCGGCTGGATGGATGTTTTCGCCCATTTCTCCGATCCGGGGCATGAAGAAAGAGAATCTATTGCTTCGGGTGCCGCTGCCGCAGCCGCAGGTGGTTTCACGGATGTAATGATCATTCCAAATACCAACCCTGTGGTTTGTACAAAATCACAAGTAGAATATATCAATAGCAAATCTGCTGAATTGCCAGTTAACATTCATCCAATAGGCGCTGTTACTAAAAATGCAGAAGGTAAAGAATTAGCCGAAATGTACGACATGCATGAATCAGGCGCAATTGCATTTTCAGACGGATTGAACAGCATACAGCAAGCCAACATCATGACCAAAGCCTTACAATATGTATTGGCCAATGATAAAGTCATCATTCAAATTCCGGATGAGAAAACTATCTCAGCACATGGTTTAGTAAATGAAGGAATCGTCAGTACAAAAATGGGATTACCCGGCAAACCTGCCATAGCAGAAGAGCTGATGATCATGAGAGATATTGAATTGCTAAAATACACAGGTTCTAAATTACACATAACGGGCATCTCTACACGCAAATCTGTTGAACTGATTGCCGTTGCAAAAAAAGCAGGATTACAAATCACTTGTTCCGCTACACCATACCATTCTTATTTCAGTGATGAGGATTTGGCTGGTTACGATACCAACTTAAAAGTAAATCCTCCTTTGAGAAATCAGGATGATAAAACTGCTATTCGTGAAGCATTAAATAACGGTACAATTGACTGTATTGCCTCTCATCATATTCCATTGAATTGGGACGATAAAACTTGTGAGTTTGAATATGCAAAATATGGTATGACCGGACTTGAAAATGTGTTCAGCGTTTTCAACAGCATCTTCATCAATCTTGAACATTTAATCAACAACCTTACCATTCACCCCAGAAATATTTTTGGATTACCCCTGCCAAGAATTGAAGAAAATGCAGAAGCTTGTTTGACTTTATTTCAACCGGAAGAAACCTATACTTTCGAAGCTTCTCAAATTCGTTCCAAAGCTCGCAACAATCCTTTTATTGGAAAACAACTCGAAGGAAAAGTAGTTGGCATCTTTAACAAAGGAAAATTTGTTGCCCACTAATTATGCAAAACATCAGCTCCAGAAATAAAGGAATTATTGTTTCAATGGTGATGATTGCGTTGTCACTCATCTCCTATTTTTCACTGCCAGACAATCGCCAATTTCTTACCCGTTATGTAATCATGGCTGTTTTTATAGCAGGCTTATTTTGGACAATTTTTGATTACAAGAAAACTAATGAAGAAGTTGATATCAAAACTTATTTCAATGAAGGTTTTAAAAATTTTATTGTAGTCAGTTTTTTTATGGCCTTATATACTTTCATTTTCTACAAGATATTTCCTCTTCCTTTTGAATATGAAAGTTTCATCAACAACAATAAAAAACAACTACTTGAACAAGGCAATAGAACTGCAGCAGAGATTGAAGAAAATGCCAAACAATGGAAGAATTATTTTGTACCGTTGATTTTATCAATTTATAATTTTACGTTTCTGATAATGGGGGCCTTGGTCAGCGGAATCCTTGCCTATATATATGGCAAGAAAAAATAACTTACTTTAGCGTCACAATAATTAAAGCGAATCAACATGGATGTGTCAATTATAATACCACTCTTTAATGAAGATGAATCCCTCACAGAATTATCTGCGTGGATTGAGCGTGTTGTGAATGCCCATCAATTGTCTTACGAAATCATCATGATTGATGATGGAAGTACCGATAATTCTTGGGAAGTAATCGAAAAATTAAGAGCACAAAATCCTAATATTAAAGGCATCAAATTCCAACGCAATTATGGCAAAAGCGCCGCATTGAATGAAGGTTTTAAAGCAGCACAAGGACAAGTCATCATCACCATGGATGCGGATATGCAAGACAGTCCGGATGAAATTCCAGAACTTAGAAAAATGATTTTGGAAGGCAATTATGATATTGTAAGTGGATGGAAAAAGAAAAGGTATGATAATGCACTTACTAAAAATCTACCAAGCAAATTATTCAATGCTGCAGCCAGAAAAATGAGTGGCATTCAATTAAATGATTTCAATTGCGGATTAAAAGCTTATAAATACAAAGTGGTTAAAAGCATTGAGGTTTATGGAGAGATGCATCGATATGTTCCTGTGCTGGCCAAATGGGCTGGTTTCAGAAAAGTGGGTGAAAAAGTAGTAGAGCATCGTGCCAGAAAATATGGCGTTACCAAATTTGGTTGGGATCGTTTCATCAATGGCTTCTTAGATTTGATGTCAATATTTTTCGTTGGCAAATTCGGGAAACGTCCTATGCACTTTTTTGGTTTATGGGGAACGGTTTCGTTTATGTTTGGCTTAATGGTTTTCATTTATCTTACCATTTCAAAATTCTTTTTTGATGTAACGGGTATGACTCAACGTCCGCTGTTTTTCTTTGCCATACTGGCGATGATAATCGGAACACAATTATTTCTTTCGGGTTTTATCGGCGAATTGATTGCACGTAACTCTCCTGAAAGAAATCATTATTTGATTGAACAAAAACTGGGATTATAAAACTACATCCTGCAATTGTCATCAACTTCAAAAAATATCATCATCATTGGCCCTGCTCATCCGTTAAGAGGCGGATTGGCATCTTATAATGAAAGACTGGCTAAAGCTTTTATAGACCAAGGTCATCATTGCGAAATCTATACTTTTTCGTTACAATATCCTGGATTTTTGTTCCCGGGTACAACTCAATTTTCTACAGAACCTGCACCTAAAAATGTAACCATTCATGTTGATATAAATTCTGTCAATCCACTCAATTGGATTAGCGTTGGAAACAAATTGAAGCACATAAAACCCGACATCATCATTGTTCGATATTGGCTTCCTTTCATGGGACCCTGTCTCGGAACCATTTTACGAAAAGTAAAAAAGAACCGTCACACAAAAATTGTTTGCATAGCCGATAACATCATCCCTCATGAAAAAAGAATCGGTGATACTGCATTTACCAACTACTTCATAAAACCAATCGACGCTTTTGTTACGATGAGTAAAAAAGTGCTGACAGATTTACAAAATATCGACGCTTCCAAAAAAGCCAAATTCGTACCGCATCCTTTGTACGATAATTTTGGCGAAAAGATTTCAAAACAAGAAGCCAGAAAAAAAATTGACATTGATGAAGATTCGAAAATCGTTTTATTCTTCGGATTTATCAGAAAATACAAAGGACTTGATTTATTATTTGAAGCGATAAAACTGTTGAAAGATAAAGATGCCATTGGCAATATGAGATTCCTCATTGCCGGTGAATTCTATGAAGACAGAAAAAGTTATGATGAACAAATTGAAAAGCTTGACATCAAAAACGAACTGATTTTAAGAACAGATTTTATTCCGGATAGTGAAGTCAAAAATTATTTATGTGCTGCGGATGTAGTGATTCAACCCTACAGAAATGCCACTCAAAGCGGCGTTACTCCCCTTGCCTATCATTTTGAAATTCCGATGATTGTTACCAATGTAGGTGGGTTGCCGTCACTAGTTCCAGATGGAAAAGTTGGTTTGATTGCCGAGCCCAATCCCGAAAGTATTGCTCAGAAAATTGAAGCTTTTTTCAATTTAGGAGCTGAACAATTTATCCCCTCATTAATCGAAGAAAAAAAGAAATACAGTTGGGATGTGATGGTTAATGAAATTCTCGAACTTTCTGTGTCACAAACTTAATCGCTGATCTGCTATAAAAATCAAGTAAATTTCAATAATTTGCAATCCTTATGATTTATAGAAGTAAAGCTCCACTCAGGATTGGATTAGCCGGCGGTGGTACAGATGTTAGTCCATACTGCGATTTATACGGCGGCGCCATACTTAATGCAACGATTTCTTTGTCGGCTTATGCCAATATCGAACCTTTGCAAGAAAACAAAATAATCGTTGAAACACTCGACCGTAAAGAAATTCAGACTTTTGATTTGATGGATGAATTGCCTATCAATGGCGAGCTCGATTTATTAAAAGGCGTTTACAACAGAGTAAAAAAAGATTTTTCATTTCCTAATACTGGTTTCAGATTATCAACTTTTGTAGATGCACCCGCTGGTTCTGGCTTGGGGACTTCTTCTACATTGGTCGTTGCGATATTAGGCGCTTTTGTTGAAATGTTGAAATTGCCTTTAGGTGATTATGACATTGCACATCTCGCTTATGAAATTGAACGATATGATTTAAAATTGGCCGGTGGTCGTCAAGATCAATATGCGGCTACATTTGGTGGTGTCAACTTCATGGAGTTTTTTGATGACGACAAAGTAATTGTAAACCCATTGCGCATTCGTTCTCAATACATGCATGAACTGGAAAACAATTTGGTTTTATATTTCACAGCAACGTCAAGAGAAAGCGCGACCATCATCAAAGAGCAGGTTAAAAATGTAACCAGCAAAGATGAGAAAAGTATCGAAGCCATGCATCAATTGAAAGAACAGGCTCGTATGATGAAAGACGCTTTACTAAAAGGCAAGCTTTCTGAAATCGGCGAAATTCTGGATTATGGTTTTCAGCAGAAAAGAAAAATGGCTGCCAACATTAGCAATAGTTCCATCGAAGAAATTTATGAAGCTGCAAAAAAAGCCGGAGCTACAGGCGGAAAAATCAGCGGTGCTGGTGGTGGAGGTTTCATGATTTTCTTTTGTCCGGGTAATAGCAATTATGCAGTAAAAGAAGCCTTATTGAAATTTGGCGGCGAAGTAAAAAATTACACGTTTACAAATTATGGAGTGAGTAGTTGGAGTGTTTAAAAATAATTCAAAAATTAAAAGTAAAAATTTAAAAATGAGTAATCAGATAAAAAATATCATTCAGGAATCTATCAATGTTAAAGATGCAATTTTGAAAGATGAAGTGATGTTGCAAACATTGTCTTCTTGTGTGACTGATATTGTGAAAGCCTTTAAAAATGGCAATAAAGTTTTGTTCTGCGGAAATGGAGGCAGTGCTGCTGATGCGCAACATTTAGCTGCTGAATTTAGTGGCAGATTTTATACCGACAGAGATGCTTTACCTGCTGAAGCGTTGCATGTGAACACCTCTTATCTTACAGCAGTAGCAAACGATTACAGTTATGATGTGGTGTATTCAAGAATCATAAAAGGCATTGGTAAAAAAGGAGATGTGTTGGTTGGATTGAGTACTTCCGGAAATAGTGGCAACATTGTCAAGGCTTTCGAAACTGCTAAAGAAAAAGGAATGATTACCATTGGCCTTACAGGTGCAACCGGAGGAAAAATGAAAGAACTTAGTGATTATCTTTTGAATGTTCCTTCTACTGACACACCAAGAATTCAGGAAAGTCATATTTTATTGGGACATATCATTTGCCAATTGGTAGAAGAACAATATTTCAATACAGTTGCCTAATTTGAATCAACATATGGGCCCTGAAAATCAATTCAACCAACAATACGAATGTATCATACTTGCCGGTGGTTTAGGCACCCGACTTCGTTCATCCGTTCCCGATATGCCTAAATGTATGGCGCCCGTTGCTGGTCATCCTTTTCTCAAACATGTAATTGATTATTTACTAAAAGAAGGTGTTACCAAATTCATTTTCTCTTTGGGATATATGCACGAAGTCATTGAATCTTTCCTTGAAACTTCTTATCCCAATTTACAATATCAAATTGCACTCGAGTCTGAACCGTTAGGAACAGGTGGCGCGATTCAATTGGCATGTAAAAAAGCTACTGAAAAAAATCTGCTTATTCTTAATGGCGACACCATGTTCAAAGCAAATTTATCCAGCATGATGAGTTTCCATTTACAACATCAAGCTGCTTGTACACTCGCCTTGAAGCCCATGCACAATTTCGATAGATATGGAGTTGTAGATATCAATAAAGAAAATTGTATCCAATCGTTTAAAGAAAAACAACATTACGAATCAGGTCTTATCAATGGTGGTATCTATGCATTAAATGTTGCTGACTTTTTATCTATCCACTTTCCTGAAAAATTCTCTTTTGAAAAAGATTATCTCGAAAAATATTTCAGTTCACAGAAAATGATGGGGATTGTGCAAGATGAATATTTTATTGATATTGGCATTCCGGAGGATTTTGAGAGAGCGGGACGAGAATTGTGTTAATTTGGAGATTTGATGATTTGGTAATTTGATGATTTGAATCAATTCGAAAATGCCTTTACTCTTTGAACTTATTGAACCTTTTGAACTTATTAAACCATTCAACCATTAAACCTTAAACCTCTCCCTTGCTCCCACTAAAAAACATAACCAAATCCTGGACCTTATTCCTCGATCGCGATGGCGTTATCAACCATGAGAAACACAAAGACTACATTCACAAATGGGATGAGTTTGTTTTTTATGATGGCGTGTTGGAAGCAATGAAAGTTTTCAATGGTATTTTTAATCGGATTATTGTGGTAACCAATCAAAGAGGTGTTGGTAAAGGTGTTACGTTATTACATGACCTTGAAGAGATTCATGACAACATGAAAATGGCCGTTTCAAATGCAGGTGGCCGTATTGATGAAGTTTATTTTTGTCCGGATGTAGATGAAAGTAGTCCATATAGGAAGCCCAATCCTGGCATGGGTATAAAAGCCAAAGCTCAATTTCCTGAAATCGATTTTTCAAAATCAATCATGGTTGGAAACACATTGAGTGATATGGAATTTGGTCGCAATCTGGGTTCTTACACAGTATTTCTTTCCACAACACGTCCTGAAGTTAGCAAAGACGATAATCGAATTGATTTGTACTTAGAATCATTGCATCAATTTGCTATGATGTTATCTTCCCAAGCTTGAGTTAAAATAAATAATGTTTGTCACTGAAAATGGATGGCAACAATATCTTGTTTAAATTTATAGCATGAATAAATTAATTCTCATTTCATTCGCTTTCTTGTTTATATGCAACAAAGCCACAGCACAACATTTTAGCAAAGAAGAACACTCCATTTTAAAATCAAAAGAAGATTCATTACAACCCTTATCAGAGAAAATTGTAATGGCCCTAAATCCTGCAGACCGATTTACTGCAGATAGTTTTTTTACAAAAATTTTTGTTCGGGCTTTAAAAACAAAAAACTCATTTGATTACCCTTTTGATTCTCTTTTTGCCATTTCAAAAATCTATGCTCCAGACAGTGCTTTTCGAATTTATACCTGGCAGTTGGTTATTGATGAAAATAAAATCAGACAACGTGGTGCGATTCAAATGAAAACAGCTGATGGTTCGTTGAAACTAATTCCGTTGATTGACAATTCTGATAACATTTTGAAATTACAGGATTCCATCGTTAATAATAAATCTTGGATTGGTGCTATTTACTACAAAGTCTTGATGAATAAATTTCAGGATCAAAAAATATACACACTACTTGGTTATGATGAAGGCAATATCAGAATCAGCAGAAAAA
>CALCNY010000138.1 GCA_937897585.1 uncultured Chitinophagaceae bacterium
CCCAAAAAAATGCACTCAAGGGATTTATTCGTTATCGCCGTTTCTTTGTACGCCCCAGCGAAACGCCTTCTCGCCTGGCCGCATGTACCGGCAAACAAATCAGTATTGATCAAATTAACTGGAATACAGCAGAAGGAATTTATCTTGAAAAATTTGAAGATGGCTCTTTCGGCGCTGAGCTTTTTCTAACAGAAGGTAAAACATATGAATACAGGTATTTGCTTAGCGATGGTAGATGGGTAAATGATAATAATTCAAAAAAATCAGTTTTGGCTTTCGGTCAAACTATTGAAAACTGTGTCATAGATGTGCCGGTAAGCGATGCTGATGTTTCTTCCAAAAAGACAACAAAAAAAACTGTAACTAAAGTAGCAAGAAAAGAACCAATAGAAAAAGCTATCGCTGCTTCTGACAACAATCTTACTTTGATTTTGGGTATCACAAAAAATATTCAGAATGTACTAAAAGCAGAAGGGATTGTTACTTTCAAAGATCTGGGAAAATGCACCATGAAAAAATTATTGTTGATTATTGAAAGTGCAGGTTTGACTGATAAAGCAAATTACTATACAACTTGGACGAAGCAAGCCAAATTAGCGGCTGCAGAAAAATTGGAAGAATGGGAAGCTTTGAAAAAAGAAATCAGTTTAAAAAAATAAAATTTACTGAGCCCGGATTATAAGTTCCGGGCTTTTTAATTTTTGAATAAATCTTCAGTAATTTAGCGCCATGCAAGTATTACTATCTCCACAACAATTAGAACTTACCATAAAACGCTTGGCTTACCAGCTTCTTGAAGATAATAATAATCTGTCTGATTTAGTTTTTGTAGGTATCCAGCCAAGAGGTGTTCAAATTAGCAATAGAATCATTGATTTTATCAATGAAATTTCTGCTGAAAAACCCAGCTACGGCCTACTTGACATTACTTTTTACAGGGACGATATTAGAGAGGAATTGCATATTCCTAAAGAAACCACACTTACCCAATCTATTGAAGGAAAGAAAATGATTTTGATTGATGATGTTTTATACACTGGTCGAACTATTCGCGCGGCACTAGATGCCTTGCAGGATTTTGGAAGACCTCAAAAAGTGATGCTTTGTGTGTTGGTGAATAGAAGATTTAATCGTGAGTTGCCAATACAACCTGATTTTTATGGAATCGCGATTGATACCACCGCTTCACAGAAAGTGAAAGTGGACAATGAGAACAATCAAGTGGTTTTATATTGAATATCGAATTGAATTTGTTTTATTATTTTTTAAAATTGATTTTATAATTTTCTATAACTTCGCTCCTTAATGCAACTATCCACAAAACATTTATTAGGCATTAAAGATTTAGTTCCTTCTGATATTTCATTGATTTTATCAACTGCACAGCAATTCAAAGAAGTTTTACAGCGTCCAATTAAGAAAGTTCCTTCCTTAAGAGATGTAACCATTGTTAACTTGTTTTACGAAAATTCAACAAGAACAAGGATTTCATTTGAGCTGGCGGAAAAAAGACTGAGTGCCGATACCATTAATTTTGCCGCTTCAGCTTCATCGGTTTCTAAAGGAGAAACTTTATTGGATACGGTCAATAATATTTTAAGTATGAAAGTGGACATGGTAGTGATGCGTCACAGTGCCAGCGGGGCCCCTCACTTCTTATCCAAACATCTTCCTGATACTGCTATCGTTAATGCAGGCGATGGGATCAATGAGCATCCTACACAGGCGTTACTCGATGCTTTTTCTATTATTGAAAAATTAGGAACACTGGAAGGGAAAAAGATTTTACTTATTGGAGATATCATGCATTCAAGAGTAGCTTTAAGCAATATTTACTTATTGACCAAAATGGGCGCAGAAGTAATGCTTTCTGGTCCGCCGACTTTAATGCCCAAATACATGGAATCTGCACTAGGTGTGAAGATCGAATACAATTTGAAAAAAGCATTAGCCTGGTGTGATGTAGCCAATGTGCTACGTATTCAGCTTGAGCGACAAAATCAGGTGTTATTTTCTTCATTACGTGAATACAATAGGGCTTATGGTGTTACATCAAAGCTGTTGAATGAAATAGATAAAGATATTGTTATCATGCATCCTGGTCCAATTAACCGCGGCGTAGAAATTGACAGTGATGTGGCAGACAGTAAAAACTCAGTCATTTTAAAACAAGTAGAAAACGGAGTAGCGGTGAGGATGGCGGCTTTGTATTTGTTATCGGGAAAAAAGGAATTGAGTAGTTAAATCCAAACAACAAACACCAAACAACAAACCTTCGTTAACATGCAACGCATAGCCCTTTTCCCCGGAACCTTCGACCCAATCACATTAGGTCATACCGATATTATCAACAGGGCATTGCCGCTTTTCGATAAATTATACATTGGCATTGGCAGAAACGCCAACAAGCAGCCCATGTTTTCGGAAGAGCAAAGAATGAACTGGATAAAATCTATTTATAAAAACAATGATAAAGTAGAAGTTGTTGTATATGAAGGTTTGACTGTGGATTGCTGTAAAAAAATTGGAGCTGATTTTATCCTCAGAGGCATACGTTACGTTAATGATTTTGAATACGAAAAAGCGATTGCAGACATGAACAGAAGCATTGCTGATAATATTGAAACTGTGTTTCTGACTTGCCTTCCTCAATACACTTCTGTAGCGTCTACTTTGGTACGTGATGTGCTTAAATATGGGGGAGATGTTTCAAAATTTCTTCCTGACAATAAACTAACTAAATCTGATAATTTACCTCTATTAAATTGGGATGTAAATGCTACCTTAATTAGGTCAGTATATTCTGGGTCATATAAATCATCGACCTCTTTCTTTAACCAACTAATTTTCGAGAAAAATTCGGTATTCACAAATTCCTTATCATGGTCTTCAATGTGTTTATGAAATTCAGGAGAAACTGCAAGGTGACAGAAATAGTCTATTGCTTTTCTTAATATATTTCCATCATATAGTGTATTTGAAGCAAT
>CALCNY010000139.1 GCA_937897585.1 uncultured Chitinophagaceae bacterium
CGATCTTGACAACATGACAATTATGGCTGGAGGTTTTGGCCTTTGTGGCATACCTGAAAATTGCATTACTGCGATTGTGAAAAAAGGCGTAAAACAACTTACCTGTATTTCCAATAATGCAGGAGTCGATGATTTCGGTATAGGATTGATGTTGCAACAAAAACAAGTGAAGAAAATGATTTCTTCTTATGTTGGCGAAAATGCTGAATTTGAAAGACAATTATTAAGCGGCGAACTTGAAGTTGAATTGATTCCACAAGGTACATTGGCGACAAGATGCATGGCTGCTGGTTATGGCATGCCGGCTATATATACACCAGCAGGTGTTGGGACTGAAGTAGCAGAAGGAAAAGAAGTTAGAAATTTCAATGGTAAAGATTATTTGTTGGAGATGGCATTTGATGCTGATTTCGCCATCGTAAAGGCCTGGAAAGGAGATGCCATGGGAAATTTAATATTTAAGGATACGGCAAGAAATTTCAATCCCTTAATGGCGATGGCCGGTAAAATAACCATCGCAGAAGTTGAACATCTTGTCCCTGCGGGAGCATTAGATCCTAATCATATTCATACTCCAGGGATTTACGTGCAACGCATTTTTGAAGGCAAGGATTATGAGAAGAGAATTGAACAGTTGACGTTGAGTAAGTAAAAAAAGGTTACAATTGTTCAAAAGGTTCAATAAGTTCAAAAGGTCTTAACGCCAAACACCAAACACCAAACAACAAACCACAAACAACAAACATTTTTAAAATGGCTCTAGATAAATTTCAAATTGCACAACGTATCGCTAAAGAATTAAAAGACGGTTTTTATGTCAACCTCGGTATTGGTATCCCAACTTTAGTGGCGAATTATGTTCCTGAAGGAATCAATGTGACGCTGCAAAGTGAAAATGGCTTGCTGGGTATGGGGCCATTTCCTAAGGAAGGAAAACAGGATGCCGATTTGATTAACGCCGGCAAACAAACAATCACTACAATACCAGGTTCTTCATTTTTCGACAGCGCCATGAGCTTTGGTATGATACGTTCTGGCAAAGTTGATCTTACTGTTTTAGGTGCTATGGAAGTCAGTGAAAAAGGCGATATCGCCAATTGGAAAATCCCCGGGAAAATGGTGAAAGGAATGGGCGGCGCTATGGATTTGGTGGCAAGTGCAAAAAATATTGTCGTAGCCATGATGCATACCAATCCCAAAGGCGAAAGTAAATTGCTGAAAAAATGCCAACTACCGATAACGGGTATACGATGTGTTAAGAAAATAGTAACCGAACTTGCAGTATTGGAAATAACTGATAAAGGATTTAAATTGCTTGAAAGAGCTCCGGGTGTGACTGTAGAAGAAATCGTTTCTAAAACTGAAGGTCATTTAATCGTGGAAGGAGAGGTGCCTGAAATGATATTTTAAATGCGCAACAGTTAATACTAATATCATTACTCTTTAAATGATAAACTAAAGCCCCGAAATTTCGGGGCTTTGCTTTTGTTGTGTTTTCTCATGTTTAAATTTTAGGAGCTGCAGCCAATGTTTCTGCATTTACCCCTGCAGCATATTTCTCAAAGTTTTTAATAAACTGTGCTGCTAATGCTATTGCTTTTTTATCATAGTCTTCTTTATTTGTCCAGGTATTTCTTGGGTTTAGAATTTCTGCAGGTACATCTGGACAGGTCGTTGGCATCATCATACCAAAAATAGGATGGGCTTCATATTGCAGGTTATTGAGCTTGCCTTCCAGTGCTGCTGTAATCATGGCTCTTGTGTAAGAAAGTTTCATTCGATGCCCAACGCCATAAGGGCCGCCACTCCAACCTGTATTAATCATCCAAACATTTACTTCATGAGCTCTCATTTTTTGGCCCAGCATTTCTGCATATTTACCAGGATGTAATGGCATGAAAGGTGCGCCAAAACAAGCACTAAATGTTGATTTAGGCTCAGTCACACCGGCCTCAGTTCCCGCTACTTTAGCAGTATATCCACTGATAAATTGATACATAGCTTGTCCTGGATTCAACTTACTGATTGGAGGTAAAATACCATACGCATCTGCAGTAAGAAAGAAAATATTTTTTGGAGTCTTACCAATTGAAGGTTCGAGCGCATTACTGATAAATGAAAGCGGATAACTCACTCTGGTGTTTTCTGTAATGGCTTTGCTGTGAAAATCTATTTTATTTGTGTCATTAAAGAGTGTCACATTTTCAACCAAAGCGCCGGGCTTTATGGCATGAAAAATTTCAGGTTCTTTTTCTTCACTTAAATCTATTGTTTTTGCATAACAACCACCTTCAAAATTGAAAACAGTTTCATCAGTCCAACCATGCTCATCATCACCAATTAAACTTCTATTTGGGTCTGCGCTTAATGTAGTTTTACCTGTTCCACTCAATCCAAAAAAGATGGCAGTATCGCCGTCTTTACCCATGTTGGCAGAGCAGTGCATGCTCAATACATTTTTTTCATGAGGAAGAATGAAATTAAGAATAGTGAATATGCCTTTTTTCATTTCACCCGTATAACCAGAGCCACCAATAAGAATCATTTTCTTTTTAAAACTAACCATGGCAAAATTGTGTTGTCGGGTACCATCAGTTTTTGAATCTGCTTTGAAATTTGGCGCCTGAATGATTTGCCATTCAGGAGTGAAATTTTCTAATTCATTTTCCGTTGGTCTTAAAAACATGTTGTATGCAAACAAATTACTCCATGGATTTTCATTGATAACACGAATATTCAATCTGTATTTTGTATCTGCACATGCATAACAATCTCTTACCCAGATTTCTTTTTCAGAAAGATAAGTGGTCAGTTTTTGAAACATGTTGTCAAAAACAGACTCTTCAATTGGTAAGTTGAACTCATTCCAATGAATGCTGTCTTTGGTAATATCGTCTTTTACAATGAATTTATCTTTTGGACTTCTGCCTGTAAATTCTCCGGTGTTTATGAGTAATGCCCCTGTGTCATTTAAAACACCTTCTTTTCTTTGGATGGCTTGTGCAGTAAGTTCTGATGGTTGTAATTGGTAATGTATAGGATGGCTATTTTTTAGTCCCAATTCATGTAAAGATGTCAATGGAACTTCTATTGTTTGTATTGCTGGCATAATGTAGTAGTTGTAGTTTAATGCTTAAACAAAGATAAACATCGATAATTTATAAAAAAGTTCAGAAAAGCGAATTAAAATTAAAAAAAATTAAAAAATACGGATTATGGTTGTCTTATTTTTAACGGCGTCTAAAAATATTTTTTTATCGGTTACTATTTTGCCATTATTATTAAACAGCAATTATTTTTAAAAAAAATCAACATTTTTTTTAGCTGTGTATCAATGTAGGATAATAATGTATCTTGTAAACTTATTTTTATCATTTACCATCAGAAAAAAGATCAGCAATGAAGTATTTACCACTAAATCCTGAAATTTTCATCAATAATCGTAAGCGTTTCACTGATAAAATGGAGAAAAACGCCATAGCTATTTTTAACAGCAATGATGAATTGCCAACAAATGCAGATCAAGTATATAAGTTCAAACAAAACTCAGATTTATTTTGGTTGACAGGTATTGAACAAGAAGATACCATGTTGGTGTTGTTCCCTGATAATCCAGATCCTAAATTCAGGGAAGTTTTGGTGTTAGTTAGACCAAACGAAATCAAAGAAAAATGGGATGGGCACAGATTAAGAAAACATGAGGGAACTTCAATCTCTGGCATACAAACCATTTTATGGCTTGATGCTATTGATAGTTTCTTACAGCCGTGGATACATTTGGCAGACTGCATTTATTTAAATACAAATGAAAACGATCGCAAAGCAAATCTTGTACCAGTAAGAGATTACAGATATGCACAGATGATGAGAGAAAGATATCCTTTGCATCAATATAAACGCAGTGCAAAATTAATGAAAGAACTAAGGGCCATTAAATCTTCACTCGAAATTGAGGTGATGCAAAAGGCAATTGATATTACTGATGTTACTTTCAGAAGATTAATGCAGTTTATCAAGCCTGGCGTAATGGAATATGAAATCGAAGCGGAGATTTACCATTCATTTCTTTCGCAACGCGCTACAGGTCCTGCTTATGGTTCAATCATTGCAAGTGGCGACAGAGCAAGAACTTTACATTATGTAGAAAATAACAGAGAGTGTAAAGATGGCGAATTGATATTAATGGATTTTGGTGCTGAGTACGGAAATTATTGTGCTGATTTGACAAGAACCATTCCTGTAAATGGAAAATTTACACGTCGTCAAAAAACAGTTTATAATGCTTGCTTGCATTTGCATCATTATGCTGCAACTATTTTAAAACCAGGAATCAGCATTGTTGATTACACTAAGTTAGTTGGAGATGAAGCTACTGTTGTATTTCAAAAAATCGGATTGTTACGTAAATCAGATGTTAAAAATGAAGATCCAGAAAACAGAGCCTATGCCAAATATCTTTATCATGGTATTTCACATCATTTGGGAATAGATGTTCATGATTTAGGAACTAGAACAGAGCCTATTAAAGCAGGTATGGTGTTCACAATTGAGCCTGGTATTTACATTGAAGAAGAACAAATGGGAATCAGAATTGAAAATAATTTCTGGGTTACTAAAAATGGAATCAAAGATTTAATGAAGAATATTCCAATTACAGTTGAGGATATTGAGGCATTCATGAAGCACAAATAAAACCATTATTAATTTAATGAAGCAAATACCTAATTTATTTACGTTACTCAATCTTGTATTTGGATGTATGGCTATTGTGTCAACATTTCAAGCAGGTGCTACTGCATCCATTGATGATACAAGTGCAGTAATTGTACAAATTCCAGAACCTATTTTTTATGCAAGTTTATATATTGGCTTGGCCGCATTCATGGATTTTTTAGATGGCTTTGCAGCTAGGCTATTAAAAGTTTCATCAGATATGGGAAAGCAATTAGATTCATTA
>CALCNY010000140.1 GCA_937897585.1 uncultured Chitinophagaceae bacterium
TTCTTCCTAAAATTCCCAAAAGCATCCATTTTGATTTTCTTTTCCGCCTGCATAAATTGGATTACTTCATTTATATGATTTTTATCGAATCCACTTAATGCTTTTTCTAGTTTTGCATAAGGAATTGCATCTTCTTGAAGTTGGTTGTAAATGGCGTCACTTATATTTTTAAAAGTAGTAGGCGTTAATGAAATTTGGTTTGAATTTTTACAATTATCGCAATTATTGCAATTGGTTAAATTCTTATCATTGAAATAATTGGCAATGAATACACTTCTGCAAGTATTTGAATCTTCAGTAAAAGCGATCATCTTTTCGATTCTTTCTAAATGCTTTCTTTTTCTTTCCTGAAAATTTTTAATGTTGAAACTGAAATCATCAGCGTACATTCTATTTCTCATTAACACAATCTGCGGCTTGTCTGATGCAACTGAGTATTTTACAATTTGCATCTTATGCAATTGCTGAAGATTGTTTCTTATGATGCCAATTGGAGTAGATAAAAATTTCGCCAGCATGGTTTCGTAAATGAAACATGGGTAATCAAAAATACCTTCATAGCCTCGTAACAAACCTTTAATTACCGGTTCAAGTGAAGGGTTTGTTTTTTCAAATTCAAACAGTTCTGATTTGGAAGTGGTAAACACCAATTGCGAAGGCTTGAATGAATTTTCTGCAATATAAAATAAGCCTTCTTGTGCCAATGCCTGCAAACCATATGTAGCTTGTAGAATATTCCATTTGAAATTTTCAGTGAAACTGCTGATGTCAAAATCAATGGATTGACTTTCACCAGTTCCTGCTGCAACCTGCAGATAATTCATCAGGTCGATGTACAATTTTTTTAGCAATGCAAAATCAGGATAACGCAGGTTGTTAAGTTCTCTGTGTTCATTGAATTCCTTCTTGTCAAAAAGTAAAAATACTGGTGCGTATTTCCCATCTCTGCCTGCTCGACCAGCTTCTTGGTAGTAATGCTCAAGACTTTCTGGAATGCCCAAATGAATGACCAATCTTACATCAGGTTTATCGATACCCATGCCAAAAGCGTTGGTGCAAACAATCGTATTTATTTTATTGTTGATCCAGTCATTTTGTTTTTTTGATCTTTCTTCATTGGTCAAGCCGGCATGGTAGAAATCAGCACTCATCTGATGTTGCTGCAATAATTCAGCCATATGTTGTGTTTGCTTTCTGCTTTTACAATACACAATGGCTGATCCTCTTATATCAGTAAGCAGCTCAATCATTTTATTGGCTTTTGATGCAGGGTCTAATACGTTATATGACAGATTCGGTCTGGCAAAAGATTGCTGAAATCTCGCCTGATTTTTTTTGAACAATAATTTTTCACAAATATCATTTTGTACATCCAGTGTAGCCGATGCCGTGAGTGCAATTACCGGAACATTTCTCAACTCTTCTCTCAACAGTGAAATTTTAAGATAAGAAGGCCTGAAATCATAGCCCCACTGTGAAATG
Source organism: uncultured Chitinophagaceae bacterium (assembly GCA_937897585.1). GTDB lineage: Bacteria > Bacteroidota > Bacteroidia > Chitinophagales > Chitinophagaceae > Ferruginibacter. Next base: position 1,483 of record CALCNY010000140.1, read on the forward strand.
CAATGGGCTTCATCAACGGCAATCAAACAAACGTCTATTGCCGGTAAATACTCTTCAAATAATTTGGTTTCCAATCTTTCGGGAGAAACATACAAAAACTTACATTCGTCATTAACTGCAGCCTCAAGCGTTCTTTTAACTTCAGGAAAGCTCATGCCAGAATAAATTGCCATGGCAGGAATTCCTTTGTTATTTAGATTTTGCACCTGGTCTTTCATCAGTGCAATCAAAGGACTCACCACAATACAAATTCCATCCATCAACAAGGCAGGTACCTGAAAACAAATAGATTTACCTCCGCCAGTTGGCAACAAAGCCAATACATCTTGCTTTTGCAACACCGCATCAACAATGTCTTGTTGCATAGGCCGAAATTGGTCATGGCCCCAGTACTTTTTTAATATGTCAATAGAATTACTCAAAAAGTATACAGATGAACATTGAAGTTAAACAACCTTTTTTATAAATAACTGCAGGGAAATTACTGCAAGCATCACATCACTGAAACCCATTGCCATGGCAGAAAATGTTGGAGTAAGGAAGCCGGCTACTGCAACAGGAATGGCAACAATATTATAAGCAAATGCCCAAAACAGATTTTGTTTGATGGTGAGAAAAGTATGTCTACCTAAACCTAACGCTTCAGGTAAATTGGTTAGACCTTGGTTCATTAATATCACATCTGCATGTTGCACGGCTAACTGACTGGCCTCACTGATAGAAATACCAATAGTTGCTTTTGCAAGGGCAGGAGCGTCGTTGATGCCATCTCCAACCATAGCTGTTGGAAGGTCATAATTTAGCTTGTCAATGATAGCCAATTTTTGAGCTGGGCTTTGTTCTGCAAAAATTGTTTTGATACCTAATGTAGCGGCTGTTTTGTCTGCTTTGGATTTCAAATCGCCTGTTAGCATGATGGTTTTGATGTTGTTTTTATTGCACCATTGAATAATGCCGGCCGCTTCAGGTCTGATTTCATCTTTCACATCAATCCATCCAATGAGTTGTTTGTTTTTCAAAACATAAATATTGTGGTGTGTGTTATCATCATTGATATCCAATAATTTTCTTGCCCCGGCTTCATAAATATTTCCGTTTACATCTTCACCTTTTACGCCGATACCTTTTATTTCTTCTACTTTTTTCCAACGAATTAATGATGTTGTATTCCATTCTTTAACTAGGCAATTTGCTATTGGGTGATTTGAATATTTCTCAAGAGAGTAAACAATTGATTTGAATTCAGATTCGTGTATGCTTGTATGATAGTTGTCAATAGTGAAATTACCAGTAGTTAATGTACCTGTTTTATCAAATACAATCTGTTTGATTTTTTTAAAAGATTCCAGTGTTGATGCATTTCTAAAAATGATACCTTTTTTTGCCGCACGTCCCAATCCAACAGAAATGGCTGATGGCGTGGCTAAACCCATCGCGCATGGACAAGAAATGACTAGTACCGCAATGGCACGCATCATGGATTGATCGAAAGCAATATGAAACAAAAAGTAATTAAGTAAAAAACAAATGATAGAAATCGCAATCACCGCAGGTACAAAAATTGCACTTATTTTATCGGCTAGCTTTTGCATGGGAGGCTTTTCTGCTTGAGCATTTTGTACCATTTTTATAATTCCTGATAATACCGTGTCTTTGCCTGTTGCGGTTACTTGCGCTTTTACTAAGCCTGATTCTAATATACTACCTCCAATTAAAAAATCTTTTTTCGTTCTGTTTAACGGAATACTTTCACCAGTAATAATGGCTTCGTTTACTAAACAATCGCCCCATAAAATTTTACAATCAACAGGCACTTGCTCGCCTGTTTTAATTAAAATCAAATCACCTGTTTTCAGTTGTGTGTTTTCAATAGGAAATATTTGCTCTTCGTGTTTATCGTCGAAAGCAATCATGTTTGCTATTACTTTCTGAGATTTCACTAATGATTTCAAAGCTTTTTGAGTAGACTGCATCGTAGCTTCTTCGAGATAATTGCCCAGAAATACCAGCGTGATAATGGAAGCGGCAGTTTCAAAAAACAAGTAGTTTGAATTTTGAAACCAAAATATTCCGACAATGCTGTATGTAAATGCACATAAAGCACCAAACGCAACGAGTACATTCATATTTGGAATACCGCTTTTCAAACTTTTAATTGCACTTCTTCCAAAAAATCGCATGCCAATGATGAAAACCGGCAAACACAAACTCAGTTGTACCCAAGGATTTTGAAGCCAATGTAAAGGCAACCATTGATGTAGCATGTGCAACATGAGAATGGCTGTAAAAGGAAGGGTAAATAAAAAACGTTGTTTGTTACTATGTAGCCATTTCTTTTTTTCAGTCGCAGCGTTATTTGCCGAAACAACTTTATATCCCAATTCCGCAATACCAATTTTTATTTTTTCTAAATCAGTTTGATTATTATCGACGAAAGTTACTTTTCCATCAATCGGATTTACATTTACTTCCTGCATGCCCCTTTTCTGCAAAAATTTATTGATGCTTAATGCGCAGTTGCTACAGGTCATCCCTTCCACTTGCCAATCGATTTTTTCCATAATGCAAAATTATCTTTTAAATTTCCGATAGTTCTTACTAATTATGAAAATATCTTTGCATCATGGAATTGATTTTTAAACTGACAGATATCAGCAATGCTGCACAATGGCTACTTGATCAAACAAATGGCAGCAAATGCATCGCTTTTCATGGAGAAATGGGCGCCGGCAAAACAACTTTTATCAGCGCATTGTGTACATTATTGGGTGTGCAGTCCGGGCAAAGCAGTCCAACTTTCCCTATCATAAATGATTATGTTACTTCAAATGGAGAGACGGTTTATCACATCGATTTATATCGTTTAAAAAGTGAAACAGAAGCTATGGCAGCTGGTGTAGAAGATTGTTTGTATTCAGGTAATTATTGTTTTGTAGAATGGCCAGAAAAAGCTCAGGGAATATTTCCGCCAG
>CALCNY010000141.1 GCA_937897585.1 uncultured Chitinophagaceae bacterium
AGTCAGTAAATACAAAACTCAAATTATTAACGGAAGACCTTGAAAACAAAGTTAGGGCCAGAACTAACGAACTTGAAGATTTGGCTCAGTTTCCCATGGAAAATCCTAACCCTATTTTCAGGGTTGATTTTGATGGGAAAATATTGTTTGTAAACCCAGCTGCAAAAGAAATTAAGAATGTAGAATACGAAGGGATTAAATATACCATCAGACAGTTTTTTGCTTCAAATATAAAATATGCGAGAGATTCGGGTTCCTTTGATGTGAATGTAAACAGTAAGCAATACATTTTTTTCTATAAAAATATTTCCGGAAAAAATTATATCAACTTTTATGGAGCTGATGTAACGGAAAAGAATACACTAAGAGTTAAAGTACAGGAAAATTTCAACAGACTTAGAAACTTTCTTGAATCTACTGAAGATGCTTATTATATCGTTTACGATAAGTACAAAGAAAAAAACTTTATTACTTCCAAGTGGAAAGATTTATTCGGTTTTAATCAACTCACCGCTAAAAATCTATTTGCCGAAAAAAGTAAATGCATCATCAGCGAAACGATTCAAACACATACTTCAAGAATTAAAAATTTAAAAATAGGCGATCAGGTTTCTATTCGTTATCAAATCAAAAACAAAACCACCGGAGAGCTTTTCTGGTTGTCGGAAGTTATTAATAAACAGTATGATTTAGTACTTGATGATGTGGTGGTGAGTGGCAGAATAACAGACGTTACCAAAGAACAGCAATTTGCTATGCAAATTCAGGAAAGTGAGGCACGTTTTAAAAATCTGATAGATGCGGTTCCTGTAATGGTATGGGTTTCTGACGAAAAAAATAAAGTCATTTACAGCAATCAGGTCTCTAAGAAATTCCTTGGTTTTGAAGTTGAAAAAATAAAAAACCCAAGAGACTATGTTCAGAAAATACATCCCGACGACCGAAAGAAAGTGATGGCAAACTGGAATAAAAACATCAACAAAAAACATTCTTTTCATGCTGAATATCGTGTTAGAGATTCAAAGAATAATTATCATAATATTTTAGAAAATGGTGTACCTAGATTTTATGCTGATGGAAAATTCGCTGGTTATATCGGCGCCTTTTTTGACCTAACTTCAGAAAAATCTTTCCAACAGAAATTATTGTTAGAAAATCAGAAACTAGATTTGCTGACTAGAAATTCTCCTGATATCATTTTGCTTACTGATAAAAATGGTATGATTGAATATGTATCACCAACAGCCCAACGTATTCTTGGTTATACAGAAAAAGAAATGCTGAATAAACCTGTCAACAGATTTATTTGTATTGAATGCAATAATCATTTAGAAAAATTTGGCTGGTTAAAGAACATCAATCAAACAAAAGAAAGGAAGTTCGAGTTCAGAATGAAGAAAAAGAACGGAGATCTTTTGTGGATTGAATCTTTGCTTTCTCCTGTGAAGAACGGTAATGATTTGAAAATTCTCATGCACAACCGTGATATTCAATCTATCAAAGCTGCCGAAATGGTGTTGAAAGAAAATGAACAAAAGTATCGCGGTTTGTTTGAAAACATGGAACTCGGTGTAATGGAAGTTGATTTAGATGAAAAAATAATTTGGGTAAATCAGTCATTTGAAAATATGACTGGTTATTCACTCAAATATCTTAAGGGAAAAAATGCGATGAAGTTGTTTTTACCAGATGAAGGGGCTACAAAAATCATGTACTCCGTAAGCAATTCGAGAAAGCAACGTAAAGATTCTATCTATGAAGTAAAAATGAAAAAAGCTAAAGGAGAATTAATGGATGTGGTTATCAGTGGATCTCCTATCATAGATTTAAACGGAAATGTAAAAGGCACGGTTGGTATTCATTGGAATGTTACAGAAGTTAGAAAGCTGGAACGTTTGGTAGAAGAAGAAAAGTTATCCCGCCAAAAAGATATCATGAAAGCTACATTGAGTGCGGAAGAACAGCAACGCGAAATATTAGGAAATGAACTTCATGATGGCGTTGGTCATATACTTACTTACACCAGTTTATTCTTACAAATGGCTGGTAATTCTGATAAAATGTCGCCTGAGCTTTTTGGAAAAGCACAACAAAAAGTAGAACAGGCGCTTAATGAAGTAAGAAGAATTTCAAGAAGTTTGGTACCTCCGGCATTGATTGATCTGGGATTGAAAGAAGCTATTATCGAATTGTTCAATCAATATGCAGATATCAAAGGAATGACTTTTGATATTGTAACTAAAAATCATGACCTTTCGGGAATTGACATGAATGCGCAGCGAAATATTTATCGTGTGATTCAGGAATTATTAAACAATACGATTAAGCATGCTGCCGCCAGTGAAGTGAAATTGGTTTTCAAAAGAACCACACAAAAGCTAACGATACATTTTTATAATAACGGTCGTGTATTTAATCCTGATAAAGTAAAAAAAGGAATTGGATTAAAAAGTATCATGAACAGAGCGTATTTTTATAATGGCTTAGTTAATATTCAATCTACAAAAGCAAAAGGAACAAATTTTACAATAGAGTTACCACTGAAAAACATCATAACAAATGAGTAAGAAAATATCAATAATAATTTTTGACGACCATAATTTGGTTGCAGAAATGTGGTCGGATCTGATCAATTCAGATGAAAGATTTAGTGTAATAGGAATCTGCAATGATACCAGTGATAAGTCGATTGAAACGGTAAAAACCAAGCGTCCGGATGTAGTCATCATGGATATTAATATTCAGCCAACTTCAGGTATTGAAGCCACCAAGTTGGTGAAAAAAGGTTCGCCTGGAACCAAAGTGATTGGAGTTTCTATGCACAATCAGCCATCGTTTGCCAAACGCATGCTCAAAAATGGCGCATTGGGTTATGTTACCAAAAGCAGCAATAAATCTGAAATGTTTGAGGCGATAGAAACTGTAGTTACTGGCAAAATCTTTGTTTGCAAGGAAATCCAGGAAAACTTATCGAAGCAAGTGTTTGAAGACGATGAAACTCCGGATATCAGTAAATTGTCGGAAAGGGAAGTTGATGTTTTGAAATTAATCAAAGATGGATTGTCATCAAAAGAAATCGCTGATAAGTTGTTTTTATCTTCAAGAACGGTAGAAGTACATCGTTCTAACATTTTGAAAAAACTCAATTTAAAGAATACTGCTTCGTTGTTGAAGTTTATTCATAATTCTTCGATGGATATATAAGAACGTTTGTGGTTTGGTGTTTGGTCGCTCCGCTTGTTTGTGCCATTGTTGGTCTTATGACCAACAAAAAAGAGTAACCACGAATTCACGAATTAGGCCCCCTAAATCCCCCAAAGGGGACTTTGATTATGTTTTTTTGATGATCCCGAATTTTTGTAAATGAGATTTTGATATTTTCATTTCCCAAATCCCACTTTTACATTTTACATATTCAGAGCTACGAATTCATGAATTATTTTACCGCTGAGAAGAGAGAAATTTGAGTTTACGCGAAGTTTTTTTACTTCTTGAGAGAATGATTATTTCATATCCTAAATCCCACTTTTACATTCAATATTTTACATTTTCACCTTCCTAAGTACATCTACTTAAAAAATATTTTACAGAATACTGCATTTTCAAACTCATTTGGCACAGTAATTGCAAATACTATATCAGCTGAGTACTTTTATATCAGCAAGTATTAATCCGATAACCATTACCCAATATCCTATTCAAGAATCAAGAATTTAAGAATCCAGTATCAAGAACCCAGAACACCCAATATCCAATTTTAAAAAAACCTGTAGTTCCAATCCAATGAAAAATTTGTGGCTTCCATATCCTTTGGAAACATAACAACTAACAATGTTGAAGCCATATATTAAACCCCGATTCTTTGAGTCGGGGTTTTTGTATTTATTAAACTAATATCAAAAAGTTATGAGTTACCATTTATTTTTTGATAGCAACTGTAATATCTGTTACTACTAAATATTTTGTGGCATCGCAGAGTAAAGAATGATTATTTCTGCACAGAAATACCAATTTTTCAATGGATCCAGAGATTTCGGGACAAGTCATTTTATATTTTACACTCATTCTTCTCTCCTAAACAATTTCCCATCCAAATTGTATTACATAATACAATCGCTCTATTATGAATTCATTTACGATCAAAGACCTCGAAAATTTATCAGGAATTAAAGCCCATACCCTCAGAATCTGGGAGCAACGCTATAATTTCCTTAAGCCTGAAAGGACTTTTACCAATATCCGATATTATTCGAATAATGAGTTGAAAACCATTCTCAACATCGCTTTATTGAATAAATACGGCTATAAGGTTTCTCATATCGACAAAATGACTGAAGAGGAGATAAGAGACAAGGTACTTACCCTTAATCAACAGGAAGCACAACAAGAGCGTATTGTAAATGAACTGGTTCAGCACATGGTGGATTTGAACACTACCGCTTTTGAGGAAAC
>CALCNY010000142.1 GCA_937897585.1 uncultured Chitinophagaceae bacterium
GATGATTGGAGGGTGAGCTGGATAGGCTAGATAGGCTAGATAGGCTAGATAGGCTGGATATGCTAGATAGGCTGGATAGTTCATTAATTGAAAAAAACTTTTGAACCTATTGAACATTTTAAACTTATTGAACAATTGGAACCTTTTACATAATTTTACCTTCTTGATTAGCCAGGAATCCATACAGCAAATACAAAGCCGCATTGATATCATCGATATCGTGGGAACTTTCGTAAAACTTAAAAAAAGAGGCGCCAATTATTTAGGCAATTGTCCTTTTCACAACGAGAAATCGCCTTCATTTACAGTCTCTCCTACTAAAGAAATTTATAAATGCTTCGGCTGTGGTAAAAGTGGCAATTCCATCAGTTTTTTGATGGAACATGAAAAGTATAGTTATGTAGAATCATTAAGATGGCTGGCCAACAGATATAATATTGAATTAGAGGAAACTGAGACCAGTCCTGAATATAAAGCCATTCAACTTACATCGGATTCTCTTTTTATCATCAATAATTTCGCCAAGGATTTTTTTAGAAATGCGTTGATGAAAACTGAAGAAGGCAATGACATCGCATTAAGCTATTTAAAAGAAAGAGGTTTCAGACAAGAGATTATCGACAAATTTCAATTGGGTTATAATCCTTCCGCAAGAGATGAATTTGCAAATGCTGCAATAGAAGGACAATACAATAAAGAGCTACTTTTAAAAACTGGACTTGTAGTCAATCGTGATGAAAGATTGCAAGACAACTACCGCGGCAGAATCATTTTCCCCATACACAACCAAAGTGGCAAAGTGTTAGGTTTTGGTGCTAGAATTATCAAGACCAATGATAAGTCGCCGAAGTATATCAACACGCCCGAAAATGAAATTTATGTAAAGAGTAAAATTCTTTATGGTTCATATTTCGCAAGAACTGCCATTGACAAAGCTGATGAATGTTTGCTGGTTGAAGGATACACAGATGTGGTGAGTTTGCATCAGGCAGGGATTGAAAATGTAGTGGCCAGCGGAGGAACGTCACTAACACCCGACCAACTCCGACTGATAAAAAAGTTCACCAAAAACCTAACCATTGTTTATGATGGTGATAGTGCCGGTATCAAAGCCGCTTTACGAGGACTTGATTTGGCATTGGAAGAAGGTTTGGAAGTGAAACTGGTATTGGTTCCTGATAAAGAAGATCCTGATAGTTATGTCAATAAAATAGGCGCAACTGCATTTAATGAATTTGTAAAGAACAATAAGAAAGATTTCATTTTCTTTCAATTGGAAATAGCGCTTCAAGATGCAGGTAATGATTCTTCCAAAAAATCAGCAGTTGTAAACCAGATTGCCGAAACCATTTCAAGAATAAATAAAACGGAAGAGTTTACACGCCGTCAAGATTATATCAAGCGTGTTTCCGAAATGTTGAAAATTGAAGAAATGGGTTTCAATGCTTTGGTAAACAAAATCATCAGAGATAAAATCACGAAAGAAGAATCAAAGTCTTTTAAAGATGATATCAATATTCCTGCAGAACCAATGCCTGAGCAGGATGCGAGTGCAGATTTGCTTTTCAATAAAGACGATCTGCATGAACAAGCTATGGCAAGAAGCTTGATTGAATTTGGATTGAAACAATGGGATGAAGAAAAAACTGTAGCAGATTATGTTTTCGGGTTATTAGATGAGCTGGATTTACAAGAGCTTATCGACAATAAAATGATTACGGGTATTATAAATTTATACAGAAAATGGTATGAAGAAGGATTGTTGCCTAATGCCAAAAGTTTTTTATATCATGATGACAGTTCAATCAGTCAGTACATTATTAAAATAATGGAAACTGAAACAGAAATCAGTATTAATTGGAAATATAAATTTGATGTAAAAACACCCACACGAGAGGAATTATATAAAGAGGAAGTAACCTCTACTTTCAATTACCTAAAACTTCGAAAAATTAAAAGATTGATCAGTGAAAATCAGACTGCTTTGGAAAAAGCCACTGATTCAAACCAGCAGTTGTTATTGATGCAAACACATCAGTATCTAAAAAAATTGGAAGCCCAAATAACGGCTTCCAATGGAACAGTAATTTATAAATAAATGAGTGTTGGTTAAAACACCAATTCTTCTTCTTCTCTATTTACCAACATATAACGAGGAACGCTGTTGCTGCTATTATGAGCTTTTGAGAATAATTTAAAGTTGGTTGCGCACCATACATTATCTAATTCAACATGATCAATAGCTTCAAGATTGTGGTCTTCAATAGCTTGCCAATGTGGGTCGCGACATAAATCACTGGCAATTTTTGCAGTTCCTTTTGGATATGAGATCCAGAGTTTTGCTGTTGGTTGTAATGCAGGAACGATATCATTTAATATATCAGTAAGTTGTTTTTTACTGACAGCAAATATCAAGGCAAACTCAATTTTTTTAACTCTTAGCAAAGGAGTCACACTTTTAGCAAAAGTGATTTTTGCAAATTGTTTTTCAACTGAAGAAGGTAAGCCTTGAATCAGTAGATTTTTCTCGTTGTTGTATTGTAGCTTTTCGAAAACTGTTGGTAAGGCCATAATGAGGAACTAATTTTTGTTTAATAATCATTAATGGTTTAAATGGATAAGGAATAATAATCCGGATTCAAAAAATAAGTATTCAAAAGGGGAAGGCAAAGGTAGGGCTTATATTTGGTTTGTTCAAGAAAAGAGAGGATTTATTGAAAAAAAATTAAGTATTAATCAAATGAGAATATCTCTGCTTTAATTAATAATCATAAAAACATATTTATTTTTTATCTTTTCTTTTGTCTCTATATTTAAGAATTGGGATGCGGCTCTCTGCACCTTTTAATAATCTTGAGATATTTTTCTGGTGGGTAATGATTACTAATAAAGCAACAATCAAAGCGAATGCTCGATAAGACATTTCATGCTCGTTCCAAATCCATAATACACAAACGGGTAACATAATCGCGCCTAAAATTGAACTTAATGAAACATATCTAGTTAAAAATAGTACAAACAAAAATACACCAATGCAACAAACTGCAACAATTGGCTGAACGGCAATCAACATTCCTAATAAAGTGGCAACACCTTTACCTCCTTTGAAATTGGCAAATACTGGAAAGATATGTCCGATAACTGCAGCCAAACCTAATCCCATCATGAAATTAGTTCTTTCCAGTTCGTTCGTTAAATAATAAGGGAGAAAATAGAAAAGTCCGACAGCAAAAATACCTTTCAAAACATCTAGTACCATTATTAATGTACCATATTTAGGGCCCAAAACTCTGAATGCATTTGTTGCCCCCATGTTGCCACTTCCGAAGTCGCGAATATCAATACCAAAAAACTTTTTGCTGATAATTAATGCTGTTGGAATAGATCCAATCAGATAAGCCAAGATAATAAGAAGCAGTTCCTTCATTATTCTTTTTTGTGTGAACATAAAGATAGGAAAAAAACAAACTGGTAACGTTAAGTTAACATAGGAATTTGAATTATGTTATTGAACATTTAATCAACAGCCAATTGTTTTTACTAGAGACTGAATTTATGTTCAGGTTTTTTCCGCTTAAACTTAAACAAATCTGTTCCTCATCTTCAACTAAAATACCGCTGAATAAAATAATAGATTCTGATTTTCCGCAGTTGATGATGTTATCGAGATTAGCCAGAATGATATTCAAATTGATGTTGGCAAGTATGATATCTGCTTTGAAAGCATCAGTTTGGCAAAAATCTGCTTTAATAATGTTTATATTACTGCATTGATTGGACTCAATATTTTCAATAGCATTATTGATGCTCCATTCATCATTATCAATGGCTTCAATTTTTGTAGCACCCATTTTTTCTGCAAGTATTGCCAATAATCCGGTTCCTGTACCAAAGTCGATGACATTCATTCCATTGAAATCAATCATACTCATTTGCTCCATCATTTGAAATGTGGTGGCATGATGACCAGTGCCAAAACTCATTTTGGGTGTGATAATTAAATCATGAACTCGCTCCTGAGAGGGCTCATGAAATCCGGCTCTGATGAAAGCAAATGGATTTTTTGTTTCCGGATGCAACAACATAATCGGATCAAAACTGCTTTCCCAATTGGCATTCCAGTTTTCTTCTTCAATAAATTTCAATTGATAAACACAATGTAGTGATGTAGCTATTTCATCCAAGTTGGCTTGGCTGTATAAAGATTCTTTAATGAAAGCTTTCAAATCATTTTCAGATTCTTCAAATCCTTCAAATCCGATTTGATCTAACAACGCAATCAACATTTCTTGATGCTCACTATTTATGTTTGTAAAAGATATTTCGATGTGTCGCATAATAAAAAAACTGCAGCCTATTTAATTAGCTGCAGTTGAGTTTATAATTTTTGAATTGATTAATTATTATCTGATTGAGGTTTGGCTGGTGCTTCTGGTTTTGGCATCAACGCTTTTCTGCTCAATTTGAATTTGCCAGTACGAGGATCAACTTCCAATAATTTCACTTTCACTTTATCACCTTCTTTGAAAATTCCTTCCATTGATTCAAGACGTTTCCAGCTGATTTCACTGATGTGAAGCAAACCTTCTTTCTTAGGTAAGAACTCCACAAAAGCACCGAATTCTTTAATACTTTTTACAGTTCCTTCGTAAGATTGTCCAACTTCAGGAACAGCGGTAATTCCATTAACCCAAGCTACTGCACGATCCAATGAAGTTTTATCTTTAGAGAAGATGCTTACTTCACCATGATTGTCAACTTCTTCAATATTGATTGTTGCGCCGGTTTCACGTTGAATTTCCTGAATAATTTTGCCTCCAGGTCCGATAACCGCACCAATGTATTCTTTATCAATAATCAATTTAACCATACGAGGAGCATGTGGTTTCACATCTTCTCTTGGTGCGGTAGTGCAATTATGCATGGCTTCAAGAATGTGCATACGACCTTTTTTAGCCTGAGCCAAAGCTTCACGCATTACGTCCATGCTCAATCCGTCAACTTTAATATCCATTTGAACACCGCAAATACCATCTTTGGTACCGGTAACTTTGAAATCCATATCGCCTAGGTGATCTTCATCGCCAAGGATATCAGTAAGAATTGCATATTGCTCTCCTTTTGTAATCAAGCCCATTGCTACTCCACTTACATGTTTTTTCAAAGGTACACCTGCATCCATTAGTGCTAATGAACCAGCACAAACAGTAGCCATTGAAGAAGAACCATTACTTTCCAAAATATCACTTACCACTCTCACTGTATATGGATAGTCTTTACCTGGCATCATTTTTTTCAAAGAACGCATAGCCAAGTTACCGTGACCAACTTCTCTTCTACCCACACCTCTCATCATTTTAACCTCACCTGTACTAAATGGAGGGAAATTATAGTGTAAAATAAACTTGCTGTATTCTGATGAATGAGCACTTTCAATCAACAATTCATCTAAAGGCGTTCCTAAAGTAACCGTTGTAAGTGATTGTGTTTCACCTCTTGTAAATAAAGATGATCCGTGTGGGGTTGGTAATAAATCAATTTCCATTTCCAATTGACGAATATCTTCTGTTCCTCTTCCATCCAAACGTTTGCGGTCGTTTAAAATCATATCACGAACTACATAATATTGCAATTCACCGAAATAATGGCCAACCAAAGCTTTATCTTCAGAAGCTAATTCCTCACCAAGATGAGCGACTAATTCTTGTTGTAATAACTTATAAGCGTCGCTTCTTTCATGCTTTGCAGAGGCAGAAGCTGAAATTGCATACATTTTATCTTTTGCAAAAGCTTTGATTTTTTCATTAAGCTCTTCGTTACGATATGGTTTTTTGTAATCTCTTTTTGAAGTAACACCTACTAAATCTCTTAATTGTTCTTGAGCTTTCACTTGAATTCTGATTGCATCATGAGCCAGTTCCAAGGCTTTTACTAAATCTTCTTCCTGACACTCGTCGCTCTCTCCTTCCACCATCATGATATTTTTGTTGGTAGCTGCGATAATGAATTCCATATCAGAATTTTTCATTTGAGATCTGGTTGGATTTACAATCATTTCGCCATTGATACGACCGATACGTACTTCTGAAATAATTTCCATTACAGGAATATCAGAAACAGCCAATGCTGCAGATGCTGCTAAACATGCCAAAGCATCTGGCAATACTTCATCATCAGAAGAAATTAATGAAACTAATACCTGAACATCGCATAAATAATCTTCAGGAAACAAAGGACGAAGTGCTCTATCAATTAATCTTGAAGTTAAAATTTCATAATCATTCAAACGAGCTTCTCTCTTGAAAAAAGAACCCGGAACACGACCTGCAGATGCAAATTTCTCTTGATAATCTACTGATAAAGGGAAGAAATTTTGTCCGTCTTTAGGATCTTTGTTAGCAACAACTGTAGCTAAAATGATACAATTGCCTTGTCTTACAGTTACAGCACCGTCAGCTTGACGAGCCATTTTTCCTGTTTCGATGGTTACCTCACGGCCACCACCTATATCGAATTTTACCGATTTTGATTGTAAAAATGACATTTGAGTTGATTTGAACCAGCGAACAAGACCTGCTGCCGGCAGTTAAAATAAATCATGTACAAAGAACAATTCCCAACAGCTAAAACAGTTGGGAATGATTCAAATGACATGCATGAATATAAATTATTTACGGAGACCTAATTTCTCGATTAAAGCTCTGTAACCGCTAAGATCGTGTTTGCTTAGGTAAGTCAATAAACGCTTACGTTTACCTACCATCATCATCAAACCTCTTTGTGAAGAGAAATCTTTTTTGTTTCCTTTCAAATGATTGGAAATGTGGTTGATACGTTCTGTAAGCATAGCAACCTGAGCTTCGATAGAACCTGTGTTTGTTGGTTTACCACCGTAAGTTGTAAAAATGGTAACCTTTCTTTCGCTTGTTAAATGAGACATTTCTTTGATTTTTTTTTAAAACGCTGTGTTTTATTACTTTTTTATTCGGGTGCGAAGTTAACAATTACATTCGAAAAACCACAAGAATATTAAAAGAATTGTAAAAAAAGAGTCAGGAATTGCGATATCGAGCATCCTTTGGAATTTAAAAGTCAAAATTTAAAATAAAAAAATGATTGAAACAACTCAAATTAATAACGCAAATTTGCAAGATGAGAAAATTTGCCATTATAGGTTGTGGAAGAATTGCGGAGCGACATGCGCTGCAAATCAGCCGAATGGCAAATCTCGTGGCCGTTTGTGATATCGATATCGAAAAAGCAAAACTACTTTCCAAAACTTATAAAGCTTCGTATTTTGACGATGCCAAAAATATGCTACTTGCTTTCCCAGAAATAGAAATTGTAAGCATCTGTACACCTAATTACTTGCATGCCGAACATTCCATTTTAGCATTGAATTATGGCAAACATGTGCTTTGTGAAAAACCATTGGCTATACAAGTTGCAAATGCTCAAAATATGATTGAAGCAGCTGAACGCAACCAAAAAAAGTTATTCGTCGTAAAACAAAATCGTTACAATCCACCTGTGGTCGCATTAAAATCATTGTTGAACGATAATAAACTGGGCAAAATCAATTCCTTTCAAATCAATTGCTTTTGGAACCGACCAAATGAATATTACAACAGTAACTGGAAAGGAAAAAAAGAATTGGATGGCGGAACGCTTTTCACACAATTCAGTCATTTTATTGATTTGTTGTATTGGTTATTGGGCGATGTAAAATCAGTAAAGGCTAAAATCTCCAATTTTCAACATACTGAAATCGACATTGAAGATGCGGGTGTGGTATTATTTGAAATGAACAGCGGCGCCATTGGCACCATGAATTATAATGTAAATGCTTTCAAAAAAAATATGGAGGGTTCGATTACATTGTTTGGAGAAAAAGGCTCGATAAAAATCGGTGGTCAATATTTGAATACTATTGAATACCAGTCAATAGAAGGACAACATATAGATGTAAACGAAATGGGTAACCCTGCCAACGATTATGGATTTTATCAAGGAAGCATGAGCAATCATGATAAAGTTTACGAAAATCTGTTGAAAGCGATTGATGATTCCGATAGTCAATTTGCTAGTGCATATGATGGCTTGAAAACCGTTGAAATCATAAACATGATATTTGAAGCCGCCTCGAATTACAACCAATAATCTAAAAAATCCATTCATTTGCCATCCATTATATTCACTGTAACCAATGATTTGAACTACGACCAGCGCATGATTCGTATTTGCACTTCTTTGGCTAATGAAGGTTATGATGTTACTTTGATTGGAAGAAAAAAAAGAAACTCACTGCCACTGGAAAATAAGTCCTTCAAACAAAAAAGACTTTACTGTTTTTTCGAAAAAGGAAAACTGTTTTACATTGAATACAACATCAGATTGTTAAACTATTTATTGTTTGCAAAAGTTGATGGAATTTGCGCTATTGATTTGGATACGATATTACCTTGCTTGTGGATATCTTCAATAAAAAAGATTCCTAGAATTTACGATGCACATGAGTTGTTTTGCGAAATGAAAGAAATTTCATCCAGACCAAAAATTTACAAGCTTTGGAAATGGATTGAAAAATATGCTGTTCCAAAGTTTAATAATGGCTACACAGTTAATCATG
>CALCNY010000143.1 GCA_937897585.1 uncultured Chitinophagaceae bacterium
CTAAAGCGTAAAATTAATTAAAAAAACTATTGGTTTTTAACACAGAATCTTTGTGTTTTTGTGGCAAAAAAATCTCGTCATTGCTCCCTTGCGAGCTTTGCGTGAAACTAATTGGTGGCAACCCCAACAAAACATAATCAACTTCCCCCTTGGGGGATTGAGGGGGCTCCCATCACCATCCTAATCTCCCCATAATTAACATCTTCCGGCAAATTTTCCTTCAACGTTTTTGCACTTGTATTTCCATGTAAGGCAATCGCTTTTTTAATTGTCTTGATTTTTTCTTCAGATAAAATTTCTTCTACATCTATTTCTCCTGTTGAGATGAAGTGTGACAAATGCGTTTCAACGGTGCTGTTAGTAATGTTTCTTTCCAAGGCAATTTCGGCTATTGACTTTCCCGATTTGAATAACTGATAACTAAGGGTTTTGGTATCTATTTTTGCTTCAGCTTTTGTAGTAGACTTAGTCTCTGTTTTTTTTCTGGTCGTTTTTGGTTTTTCGGTTTTTATTCCAATCGTCGATTGTAGGTCATTTACCTCGCAATAGTCACATATGATATCGAGAAATTCCATTCCGTATTGTCTGCTTTTTACAGGTCCAAAACCTGAAATCAAATTTAGTTGAGCAATAGTCTGAGGTAGATACAATGCCATTTCTTCTAGTGTGGCAGATTTAGCAATTAAATAAACAGGCTGATTTTTTTCTTTGCAAATTTCATCTCTTTTTTTCTTGAGTAATTGGTAGAGAGCAGGGTGGGCGATGTCCGTTTTTTCAACTGTTGATTGGCCTGAATAAATATTGATTTGAAGCGAAATTTTCTTAAACGCTTTTTTGATTTGCAGATGTTCATCAATGGCGAATCCATTTAAGTTTCCTTTCAGCATTTGGAATTTAAAATTCAAGTCATCATACAATCGTTGCATTATTTTGTATACATCATTTGCCAATGTTTTGCTGTCGGTTTCAATCGATAATTTTTCTAAACCGGTTTTTATTTTTTCAACTTCAACTTTGAAGTGTTGTGCAGCAGCTTTAACTCTGGATTGTAGTATTTCATTTTCCTGTGGGAATAGTTCAGCATTAAGAAGCTCATTTAATTGAAGTTCGAATTTTTCTGCAGTTTGGTTGGTACAGTTAATGTAATTTTGAATGCTTTCAAATATTGAAACGGCTTCAGCATTAAATGAATCTTTTTCTTTGGTAATAAAATTCAAAATTTCTTTAGCATGATCGCGAATGGAAGTAAAATCAAACAACTCTTTAATCTGCTCGGATTGGTATTTAATCTTAGCCTTTTTTAATAATTGCAATTGTACATCAATCGGCTTTTTAGAATTCGAAAAATCAACAATTCGCTGATCACTTTTCATACTTTGATTTGTAATTCTACTGCGTAAAACCATACCATCCAAATTGATGCATCTACTCAACGCGACATACACTTGCCCAGCTGCAAAAGCATCGCCCGCATCAATTACGGCTCTTTCAAATGTCAATCCCTGACTTTTATGAATGGTTATCGCCCAAGCTAGTCGCAATGGGTATTGTGTGAAAGAACCGATTTCATTTTCTTCAACTTGATTGCTTGCCTTGTCTACTGAATATTTGATATTCTTCCATTTTTCTTTAGACACTTCAATAGGCAAATCATCACCTTTACAACTGACCGTTATTTTATCATCTTCAATTTTTTCAACGATGCCGATTTTTCCATTGAAATATCTTCTTATTTTTTCAGTGTCATTTTTGATGAACATAACCTGAGCGCCCACTTTTAATTTTAAAGCAACTTCTGCAGGATATGATTTCTCATAAAACTCACCTTCAATAGCTGCGGCAAATACATTTTCTTTTACAGCAATTTCATTCAAAGCTTTAGTATTTATGGCATCTGCTTTATGGTTATGTGTCGTTAAAATGATGTAATTATCTGATTTCAATGGTTCGAAATCCGGATTGTAACGCTGATGTAATAATTCATACCCTTCGTGGTCCATTTCATTATTGCGAACCTGATTCAATACATTAATAAAAGCGGGGTCGTTTTGTCGGTAAATTTTCTCCAACGTTACAAACATCGCCGGCTCTATTTCCATTACTTGGCTATTAAAAAAATATTGACTCTTATAATAGGGTGCAAGCAATTTCCATTCTTCATCTTTGATAACAGGCGGTAGCTGATACATATCTCCAATAAATAAAACCTGCACACCTCCAAATGCTTTTGAATATTGATTTCTCACATGTCTTAATACGGTGTCTATCGCATCCAGTAAATCGCATCTCACCATGCTGATTTCATCGATAATCAGCAATTCCAGATTTCTCATTACCTCTCTTCTTTCGGAGTTGATTTTCAATTTACTCAACAAACTATTTTTGTCATTTACACTTTCATCTCCGTTAAACATTCGCGTTGCCGGAATAAAAGGATTGAATGGCAATTGAAAAAAGGAATGAATCGTTGTGCCACCAGCATTCATAGCCGCAACGCCTGTAGGAGCGACAATGGCTGTATTCTTTTTGATGTGTTCTTTACAATATTTAAGAAATGTCGTTTTACCAGTACCTGCTTTTCCAGTTAGAAAAATATTGGCATTTGTATATTGAACAAAATCTGATGCAAGTTTGAAAGAGTCGGAGTGTTCCATTTTTGGTTGATTCAAAGTTTTCAAAATTACGAATCCCGAATTCAATTAGGCTGTTTATTTCACGTTGAATTCAGGAGTTTTTTCCGAGGTAAGGTTTGAAAGATTCAAAAGGTTCAATAAGTTCAAAAGGTTTAATAGGTTTTGTTATTAATGGCACAGCCCTATCAAGCATCCGTAACCTTTTGAACGTTTTGAACCTTTGGAACCTTTTAAACAATGTTGTAAAAAAAATCCTCCAACTTTCGTTAGAGGATTTTTTTTATAGTTAGATATAATATTCGAAATTAGAAATCTCTGTTATATCCACCGCCGCCACCGCTGCGATTTCCACCACCGTAGCCACCGCCACGACTTCCACCGCCGCCGCCATAGCCGCCACGACTTCCGCCGCCGCCGCCACGGTTTCCACCATAACCACCACCGCCACCTGGACGCTTCTTATATTCGCCTTCTTGACGTGGTTGTGATTCGTTAACGATTAACTTACGACCTTGTACTTCTGTTTCGTTTAGGTTAGCGATTGCAGTACGAGCTGCTTCATCGTCTTCCATTTCAACGAAACCGAAACCTTTGCTACGGCCGTTCATTTTGTCTTTTAAGATTTTACCACTAGTAACTGTACCGTACTGTGTAAATAGATTCGTTAAATCTTCGTCAGTCATAGACCAGCTAAGATTTCCAACATAAATGTTCATTGTAAAAACTGTTTAAAAAAATTAATAAAAATTGAATGATTAAGGCTGTTACAATGAACTGAAATCACAAGTAAAATTTACCGATTCAGCCATAAATAAAAAAACTTAAACCATTTCTACCTCATAAAGATAATGTAAACATTTTGAAACTTCAGCATGTTTTTCAAAATAATATTGTGTAAATAAAAAAACCACCTCGTAAAAGGTGGTTTAATTTAATAAAAGTTCAAATTATTCTGAAACAACTTCAAATTCAACTTCAGTTTCGTTTCCATTACCAAAGTCAATTTTTGCTTTAAAGCTGCCCAATTCTTTAACTTCATCAATGATTTGAATACGACGACGATCGATTTCATATCCTTTTTGTTCTTTGATAGCACGAGCAATCTGAACAGAAGTAACGCTACCGAAGATTTTACCACTAGTACCGGTTTTAGCACCGATTCTAAGCGCACCTTCTTTCAATACAGCGATTACATTGTTGATCTCAGCTAACAATTTAGCCTCTTTCTTAGCTTGTTGCTTCAAGCGCTCATTCAATTGCTTAAGATTGCTTGGGCTTGCTTCAACAGCCATTTTTTGAGGGATAAGATAGTTACGTCCGTATCCGTTTTTTACGGTTACCAGTTCGTTGGCTCCGCCAAGATTGTTTACATCTTGAATTAAAATTACCTGCATGATAATTGCATTTTTACCCAATCTTTTTTATCAGACTTTCTCCCGAGTTCTCGGGATTAGGGTGGTGAAAAAATAGTTTATTTCAAAAGATCTGTTACGTAAGGAAGAATCGCCATTTGACGAGCTTTCTTTACGGCTTCACTTACTTTACGCTGAAACTTCAAAGAGTTTCCGGTAATACGACGAGGTAATAATTTACCTTGTTCATTCAAAAACTTTTTCAAAAAATCTGCATCCTTATAATCAATATAACGGATACCCATTTTTTTAAAGCGACAATATTTCTTTGGACGCTTTTCGGCTTTTATCGCCGTTAAGTACTTGATTTCATTAGCTTTTGCCATGATTTATGCCCCCGCTTTTTCTGTTGATGAATGTTGTACACCACTTCTCTTTCTTTCATTATACCCGACGGCGTATTTATCGAGTACAGTAAACATGTGACGCATTACACTCTCGTCACGTAAAAGTTGAATTTTCAACTTTTCATTGAAGCTGGTTGGCGCGCTGTATTCCATTACCCAATAAAGACCTGTTGTCTTTTTGGCAATTGGATACGCCAGTGATTTTAGTCCCCAGGGATTAGTGTGCGCTACAGAACCGCCGTTTTCTTTAACAAGCGTTTCGTATTTTTTCTGAGCAGATTTAAAATCTTCTTCAGATAGCACAGGGGTAAAAATCACCATCAATTCGTAGTTGCTCATTTTCCCTGATTTTAGTTTTTAAAAAAATTGTTTATTCCCGAATTCTTTTCGGGGGTGCAAAAGTAGGGATATTTGTTGAAGATGAGGAGTTTTTTGGGGATTATTTTGGAGAAGGAGTCCTGCCTTAGTTGGTCTTATGACCAAATGAGAATTTCCTACTTCTTTTCCTGCCTTAGTTGGTCTTATCACCAAATGAAAAAAAAGATTTTGCCCCTAATTGTTCTTTTGACCAATTGGGGAATTCCTAATTCTCAGTAATATATCCTGAAAGGGTCGTTGCGTTTTTAAATCTCAGTTGGTCAAAAGACCAACTGAGGCCTAAAGATAAGCTGGATACTAGATTCTGGATAATCATCAAAACTCCACTCTATAAACCGGGTAACGCATATTTACTTTCTCGTAATAAGGCGAATGCTTGTAAATGAAATCCAATATTTGATGCGCATCTTTTGCAAATTCGGGCGATTCTTTCTTTTTCTCTGCTAGTGCAGCTTGCAAACTGGTATCTTTTTTTAGATATTCAGCTGCCAAATCCTCCCATCGGTAATCACTGTAGCCTTCTTTTTGTTGCAATATGCCATCGAAAAAGTTCCACGCAAAAAAGCTGTCATCTCCAGTAGGTTCAAGCATTTCAATAATATATCTTTCTGCAAACTGATTTACATCGATATAATAATCTCCTTTTGAAAATTTTATTGTAGATACCACAGATTCAGTCTTTACATTAAAATTCTTATGATGCTTTTCGTATGGTTTTGGGTAGGATTCATAACTCAGGATTTTGTATGTGGTTACCAAGAAAGAGCTGTCTTTATTCAGTTTTTTCATTATAACGCCACTGGATTTCATCCTTTCAATCACATCATGCCAGCCCTGAGGAATGATGTATGCTTTAGGTTTTTTGACAATTCCGACAGGTTCGTAATGATTGTAATATTTTATCTTTTTGGTAAAAGGCTTCTGGTGATTGTAGAAATACTTTTGCAATCCTGTAGCTTCACTCAGTGCAGAATCTCGCTCGTATCCGTGAAATGTTATCGTCGAAAAACTATCTTTTTGAAGTTTCCATTTCAATGCGAATTCTTGTTTTGAGAGCAGTTCTTCACTTGCTTTTTTTCTTTCTGATAAAATCTCTTTTGCATGCAAATGACCTTCTTCAATGGAGCTTACCATCAAATCGTAAGTAGATTTTACTCTTTGGTTATAAGGCTTCAGCATATGTGTTTCTGGAACAAAAGACATGGTGTTGAACAAAGCTGCATAACCTGATGAATACCTTGGCGGATCATAAAAAGCATCCATACCTTCATCAAAATTGGTGGATTCAAAATCTACATAAGGCACCAAATCCCATCCTTTTTCACTCATGTTTTTATAAATGGAAGGCTCGAAAGTCTCTTTGAGATAATGTCCAAGTGAACCGCCCAATTTGTCATATTGTGTTGTCAATAAAGTCATGGTGTGCTGATAGTCTGCACCATCACTCACATGGTTGTCAATAAAAATATCCGGTTGGAGCCACTGAAAAATTTTTGAAAAACTTTTCGCTTCTTTACTGTCGCATTTGGTGAAATCCCTGTTTAAATCTAGGTTTTGAGAGTTGCCCCTAAAGCCATATTCTTTTGGGCCATTTTGATTAACTCTTGTTGTGCTGTTTCTATTCAGGCATCCGCCGATGTTATAAATCGGGATTATAGCCAGGCAAACATTTACAGGAAGTTTGATATTGTTGTTTACAATATCTCTGGTGAGCATCATGCTAGCATCAATTCCATCTGGTTCTCCGGCATGTATGCCATTGTTTATAAGAATGATGATTTTATTTTGTTGATGCCATTGTTTCGGATTGAAATTTTGGTCGGCACTGATTAACACCAAGTGTAATGGCTTTTCAGCATCTGTCATGCCATTTTCTATAAAGCTCAACTGGTTTGATTTTTTTTCCAGCGCCTTATACCACGAAATGATTTCATCGTAAGTCGCAGACACATTTTTATTTCCTTTCTCATAAGGAGTTAGCTGGGCTCTGCTTGTTCCAGTACAAAAAATAAAAAAAGATAAACAAATAATGACTCTCATTTGCGTGATTATTTTCAAAAAAAAACCTGCTAAAAAAGCAGGTTAAATATTCTACAAGAAAATTAAATTATTTTTTCAAGCTGTTCACTCTCAAAGCTAATTTTCTTTTCAAATTAGAAGCTTTGTTTTTGTGAATAGTTCCACGTTTAGCCAATTTGTCAATCATTGAAGATACTTCAGGTAATTTATCTGAAGCTGTTTTTTGACTGTCAATGGCTCTGATGTCGCGGATTGCGTTACGGGTAGTTTTACCATAATAACGATTACGCTCATTACGTTTTGCGCTCTGACGAACATCTTTCTTGGTTGCTGCGTGATTTGCCATTTATTCTTTTTTTAGGGATGCAAAGATAATGATTAGCTTTTACAATCGTAACTTTTTTTTTAAAAATATTAATTACGGAAACGTTTGAGTGGAAATTTGTGGCTTTTTTTAATTGTAACGGCTTAATTTCTTAAGTTTTACGCCGATATTTGCACCCTATTTACGATTCACGCAAACCATTTCAATTATTACCAATAAAATGAAGGATTTTCAGTACATCACCAATTCAACACCGAACCATATTGAAAGCTTATACCAGGATTTCGTAAATAATCCTGAAAGTGTAGACATTGATTTGAGGAAATTTTTTGAGGGCTTTGATTTTGCAGTAGCCAATATGCCCCAAACTGCAGCCAATGGAAAGTCTTCAGCAATTGAAAGTGCTGGAAATATCAATTGGGATAAGGAATTCGCCGTATTTCAACTCATTCAGGCGTATAGAAAAAAAGCCCATTTGGTTGCCAAAACCAATCCTATCAGAGAACGCAGAAACCGAAATGCGAATCTTGAATTGTCGCATTTTGGACTTTCAGATGCTGATTTAAATACATCGTTTGAATCCGGAAAATTCATTGGAGGAGGTAAGAAAACACTCAATCAAATACTTACTAGCCTTCAGAAAATATACGCACATCACATTGGCATTGAATTCAATTATATTAATGATGCCGAAAAAATAGAATGGTTAACCAATGCTATGGAGCAGGTTATTCCTACCCCTGTTGAATTGACACAGAAAAAAAGAATACTTCAGAAATTGAATGAAGGAGTTATGTTCGAGAAGTTTCTTCATACAAAATACATTGGACAAAAAAGATTCAGCCTTGAAGGTGGGGAAACAACTATTGCGGCATTGGATGCGATCATTAACACAGCCGCATCAAACAATGTACAGGAGGTTGTAATTGGTATGGCTCACAGAGGCAGATTGAATGTACTGGCTAATATTCTAGGAAAAACTTACGAAGAAATTTTCAATGAGTTTGAAGGTAATGCAACGCCTGATACCACAATGGGTAGTGGTGATGTGAAATATCATTTAGGATTTAGCAGCGATATTCAAACCACATCAGGTAATAAAATTCATTTGAAACTTTGTCCCAACCCTTCTCATTTGGAGGCGGTTGATCCTGTTGTTTTAGGATATTCTAGAAGCAAGGCGGATGTGTTGTACAATAGTAATCACGAAAACATCTTGCCAATATTAATTCATGGAGATGCTTCAGTAGCAGGTCAGGGTATCGTTTACGAAGTATTGCAAATGAGTAATCTCAAAGGTTACCGAACTGGTGGTACCATACATTATGTAATCAATAATCAGATTGGTTTTACAACAGATTTTGACGATGCCAGAAGTGCTGATTATTCAACTTCAGTAGCTGCAATGGTTCAGGCTCCTGTGTTTCATGTGAATGGGGATGATCCTGAAGCAGTAGTAAAAGTTTCAGAAATCGCTACTAAATATCGTCAGAAATTTAATGCTGATATTTTTATTGACATGGTTTGTTATCGTCGTCATGGACATAACGAAGGCGATGAACCAAAGTTTACACAGCCTCAGCTTTACGCGCTTATCGACAAGCATTTGAATCCTCGTGAAGTCTATACACAGTTCTTAATTGAAAATGGCGAACCTGATGCAAAATCGCTGGCCAAAGAAATGGAGCAGCAGTTTTTGAAGGAGTTACAGGACCGGTTAGACGAAGTAAAACAGCATCCACTTCCCTACAAATACCAACAGCCTGAGTTGTGGTGGCAGAAATTAAGAAAAGCAACTTTAGAAGATTTTCTTCAATCTCCAAATACTTCCATCAGCGAAGAAATGGCAAAGAATTTATTGGATAATCTAATGCAGTGGCCTGCAGATTTTAAGCCATTGAAGAAAGTTGAAAAATTATTACAGGATAAAATAAAGTTATTTCAGGATCAAAATAAAATAGACTGGGCTACTGCAGAGCTTATGGCTTATGGCAGTTTGATCAGCGAAGGAAAAGATGTAAGAATGAGTGGACAGGATGTGAAGCGTGGTACATTCAGCCATCGTCATGCTATTCTGTTTGATGAAAAAACCAACGCCGAATATAGCAGGTTGCAATCTTTCTCAAAAGATGGCTCTCAGTTTAGAATTTATAATTCATTATTGAGCGAATATGCGGTTCTAGGTTTTGAATATGGTTATTCACTTGCTAATCCAAACTCACTTGTAATATGGGAAGCACAGTTTGGAGATTTCAGCAATGGAGCACAAATTATCATTGACCAGTTTATCTCAGCTGCAGAAACAAAATGGCAGACCATGAATGGTGTGGTGATGTTGTTGCCACATGGTTATGAAGGCCAAGGTCCTGAACACAGTAGTGCTAGATTAGAAAGATATTTACAACAATGCGCTGAATTAAATATGGTAGTAACCAACATTACTACTGCAGCCAATTTGTTTCATGCTTTACGCAGACAATTGACTTGGGAATTTAGAAAGCCGATGATTAATTTCTCGCCAAAAGCCAATTTGAGACATCCTGGTAGTTACAGTGATTTGTCAGAATTTACTTCGGGCGGATTTAAAGAAGTAATAGATGATGCCTCAGTTAGTGATGCCACTCAAATCAAAAAAGTATTGATGTGCACAGGTAAAATCTACTTTGATTTGGAAGAAAAACGTCAAAAAGAAAACAGAACAGATATCGCAATTGTTAGGGTAGAACAATTGTATCCTTTACCACAAAACCAACTTGATTCGTTGTATAAAAAATATTCAAAAGCTATTTGGTATTGGGTACAAGAAGAGCCTTTAAATATGGGCGCTGCCTCTTACTTGCGCATGAATCTTAAAAATATAAACTTCTATATTTTTAGCAGATTGGCGAGTGCAGCTACTGCAACAGGCTTTTCAAAAATTCATGCCAAAGAGCAAGCGGAAATATTGAATGCGGCTTTTACTAAATAATATTGTTTTCATAAGGAAATAAAGAGATTATATGTTTCAGAGTTTAAGTGAGAAATTAGAAAGTGCTTTTAAGAATATTAAAGGACAGGGTAGAATTACCGATTTAAACATCGCCAATACGGTAAAGGATATACGCCGTGCGTTAGTGGATGCGGATGTTAATTATAAAATCGCTAAAGAATTTACTGATAAGGTAAAAGAAAAAGCGCTGGGAACTAAGGTTCTTTTGGCCGTAAACCCCGGCCAGCAAATGGTGAAAATTGTACAGGATGAGCTGACTGATTTGATGGGTGGCGAAGCATCTGAATTTAATATTTCAGGAAATCCGGCAATCATTTTAATCGCTGGTTTACAAGGTAGTGGTAAAACAACTTTCAGTGGTAAATTGGCTAATTACTTAAAAACAAAAAAAGGGAAATCACCATTGTTGGTTGCAGGTGATATTTACCGTCCTGCGGCGATTGATCAGCTTGAAGTATTGGGTTCGCAAATCGGCGTAGATGTTTACAGTGAAAGAGAAAATAAAGATGCGGTTTCCATTGTGAACAATGCGATTAAAGAAGCTAAATCAAAAAATAAAAATGTAATCATCATAGATACGGCAGGTCGTTTGGCTGTAGATGAAGTGATGATGACGGAAGTTGCCAATATTAAAGCGGCTGTAAATCCACAGGAAATTTTATTTGTGGTCGATAGCATGACCGGTCAGGATGCGGTAAACACGGCTGCAGCTTTTAATGAAAGACTTGATTTCAGCGGTGTTGTCCTAACCAAATTAGATGGTGATACCAGAGGTGGTGCCGCTTTATCTATTAAATACACGGTAAACAAACCGATCAAGTTCAGCAGCAGCGGTGAAAAAATGGATACGCTTGATGTTTTCTATCCCGAGAGGATGGCGCAACGTATTTTGGGAATGGGCGATATCGTGAGTTTGGTAGAACGTGCTCAGGAACAATTCGACGAGGCGGAAGCTGCTAAACTGGAAAAGAAAATCAGAAAGAATCAGTTTGATTTTGAAGATTTCAAAACCCAACTACAGCAAATCAAAAAAATGGGTAACCTCAAAGATTTGATGGGCATGATTCCTGGTGTGGGAAAACAAATTAAAGATTTGGACATCAATGATGATGCATTCAAAGGCATCGAGGCTATGATAAATTCCATGACTATGGAAGAAAGACGCAATCCTGATATTATCAATCCAAGCAGAAAGAATCGAATTGCCAAAGGAAGTGGCAAAGACTTGGCTGAACTCAATCAGTTTCTCAAGCAATTTGAGCAAATGAAGGATATGATGAAGATGATGAATAAGATGCCGATGGGCAGAATGCCGGGTATGGGTGGAATGGGGAAGAGGTAGTAGCCCCCTCAATCCCCCGAAGGGGGAAGTTGATTGTGTTGTGTTCTTTGCCGACGAAGGTCTCTGACCGAGTCGTAATAAGCATTAATTAGTTTAGCTCGTTTAAAGCTTATCTAGCTTATCCAGCCTTTCCAGCTTATCTAGCCCTATCCAAGTCATTTCTGTTGGTCACAAAGAAAAATCCCCATAATTCTCTTTTTTTTCAAAAAATCACCTTATCTTCGCCTCCCCGATTTAAAATCGGATTAAACCCTATTGTTCACAACCGAAAAAATTTCTATTTTTTATGGCTGTAAAAATGAGATTACAAAGACATGGTTCTAAGAAAAGACCATTCTATTTCATTGTTGTTGCTGACGGACGCAGTCCTCGCGACGGTAAATTCATTCAAAAATTAGGTACTTACAATCCTTTGACTGTTCCTGCAACTGTGCAGGTAGACCGTCAGAAAGCATTGGATTGGCTACAGAAAGGTGCTCAACCCACTGACACTGTACGTCGTATTCTGTCTTTCAAAGGTGTATTGTTCCTTAAACATTTGCTTCGTGGTGTAAGCTTAGGCTTATTTGATGAAGCAACTGCAATGGAGAAATTTACCAAGTGGAGCGTTGAGCATGATGCTCACGTTGCTAAGCGCCAAAGTGCTCACAAAAAAGCACGTATGGATAGCCGCAATGCGCCTGTTGTAAAAAGAGTTGAATCTACTCCAGTAGTAGAAACACCTGCTCAAGCAGAAGAAACTCCAGCAGCAGAAGTAACACAAGAAGAAACTAAAACAGAAGAATAATTATCTCTGTGCCGTAAATTCTTTTAAGTCCCGTTTAATGCGGGACTTTTTTAATTTTGACTTTTTAATTTTGATTTATAACAATGTCTGAATATTTTAAAATTGGCAAACTAGCAGCTAGCTTCGGTTTAACCGGCGAATTGGTGTTGCAACACCATCTTGGTAAAAAAACTAGCCTGAAAGGACTAGAAGCCATTTTTCTTGAAGAAGGTACATCGAATTTCATGCCTTACTTTATAGAAAAAACATCAATAAAAAGCGATACCGAAACCTATATCAAATTGGAAGGAATTGATAATAAAGAAATCGCACGAAAACTTACTCCCAAAGAAGTTTGGTTGTTAGAAGAAGATTTTCAGAAATTCTCAGATAAGTCGTCTCCAATTGCATTGCTCGGTTACAAAATGTTTGATGGAGAAAATGAGCTCGGTATGGTAACTGAAGTTATCGAACAACCACATCAGATTTTATGTACCATCTTATACAAAGGAAAAGAAGCCTTGATTCCGGTACATGAAGATTCCTTAATAAAAATCGACAAGAGGAATAAAAAAGTATATGTTGAACTGCCGGAAGGACTTTTGGATATTTACGAGTAAGTCCCAATTTGGTGATTTGATGATGTGTCAATTTGATAATGTTCCATACCCGATTTGAAAATTTGGAAATGTGTCAATTTGATAATGGTT